>DASSPL010000403.1:0-4297 GCA_035699685.1 Burkholderiales bacterium
GAACCCAATGCGCCGCTGATGATCCGGCCCTCGTCGTCGGCCACCGGCACGCCCGGCCAGTCGGCGAGGTGCTTCGTGCCGTGGAGCATGGCGCTGTCCATGTGGATGGTCTTCAGCGGCTGCCCGGTCGCGGCCAGCGCCGAGGCGTAAGGCGCGTGCGTATGCACGATGGCCTTCACGTCGGGGCGCTTGCGGTAGATCCAGACGTGGAAGCGCACGCCGGGATTCGGGCGGCCGCCGCCCAGAGGCTGCAGGTCCTCATCGACCAGGACCATGCGCTGGGCGGTCGCCTCCTCGAAGCCATAGCCGAACTGCAGCGTCCACCACGTGTCCGGCTTTTCGGCCCGCGCGGTCACCTGACCTGCGAGCCCGGATTCGTGGCCCTCGGCAGCGAGGATGCGGCAGCAGCCGGCGAGCGCCTCGCGCGGCGGCAGGTCGGCGTCGGGGAAGTCGGCCGCCATCTCGCGGCTGACGCGTTCGATGAAGTCCTGTTTCATTTCATCAGGCTCGGGAGGTAGAGCGATAGGACGGGGAACGCGATCAGGATCGCGAGTCGGATGCAGTCGGCGGCCACGAAGGGCAGCACGCCGTAGAAGACCGTGCGGGTCTGCACCTGCGGCAGCAGGGTGTTCAGCACGAACAGGTTCATCCCCACCGGCGGGCTGATGAGGCCGATCTCGACCACCACCACGATCAGGATGCCGAACCAGATCGGGTCGACGCCGAGGTGCACGATCAGCGGGAAGAACACCGGCACCGTGAGGAGGATCATCGACAGCTCCTCCATCGCCGTGCCGAGCAGCACGTAGATGATCATGATCGCGCCGACCACCACCACCGGGCTCACGCCGAGCGAGCTGACGAAGCTCTTCATGTCGCTCGGCATGCTGGTGATGTTGACGAACTCGGCGAACATGAGCGCGCCGATCAGGATCAGGAACAGCATCGAGGTGGTGCGCGCGCTCTCGACCAGCGCCGCATAGAGGGCCTTCCAGGTGATGGTGCGGCGCGCGAGCGCGAAGATCAGCGCGCCGAACGCGCCGACGCCGGCGCCTTCCACCGCGGTGAACACGCCGCCGTAGATGCCGCCCATCACCAGGGCGAAGAGCGCGATGACGCTGGTCACGCCCTTGTATTTCAGGGACAGCAGGAACACGGCGATCGCGCCGAGAACCGCGGCATCGTCGGATGCGATCCAGCCGAGCTGCGAGCTGCCGATCACCGCCACGCCGACCGCCGCGAACCAGCCGACGCCTTCCAGCGTGGCGAAGCGCTCCTTCCACGACAGGCGCTCGCCGCGCGGGCCCGCCTTCGGATCGCGCAGGGTGACGTACTGGACGGCGAGGCACAGCAGCAGCGTGGCCAGGATCCCGGGCAGGATGCCGGCGGCGAACAGGTGGCCGATGCTGGTGCCGGTCATGATCCCGTAGATGACCATGATGGTGGACGGCGGAATCAGGATGCCGAGGGTGCCGCCGGCGGCGATGGCGCCGGTGGCGAGGCGGTCGGAATAGCCGAACTTCTTCATCGACGGGTACGCCACCTTGGCGAAGGTGGCCGCGGTGGCGATCGAGGAGCCGCAGATCGCGCCGAAGCCGGCGCAGCCGACGATGGTCGCCATGGCGAGCCCGCCGCGCAGGTGGCCGATGAACGCGTACGCGGTGCGGAAGAGCTCCTGCGACATGCCGGCGCGCGTGACGAAATTGCCCATCAGGATGAACAGCGGGATCACCGACAGCGTGTAATTGCGCCCGGTCTCGTAGATCTTGGTCTGCGCGGCGGCGAAGGCGGCGGTGAAGCTCCAGTCGCGCATGTAGGCGTAGCCGAGCACCCCGACGACGAACATCGACAGCGCGATCGGCAGCCTCAGGAAGGCGAGCAGCAGCATGCAGGCGAGGCCGACCAGGGATTCGATCACGGGGTGCCCACGGGAGAGCGCGGCGCGCCCGGCCAGATGATCTTGAACACGTGCACCAGCGCGGTGACCGCGATCATCACCACCATGAAATAGACGAAAGGGCCGACGACGATGCGCAGCACGTCGGTGGTGTCGCCGTAGCCGGCGATCTTTCCCGCCTTGATCCACATCTGCCAGGCGAGGAAGAACATGATCGCCGCGCAGACGGCGTGCATGACGCGGATCCAGGGCATGGCGAGGCGCGCCGGCAGCAGGCGGTCGATGAAGTCCATCGTCACGTGCTCATCGGCGCGCGAGACGAGCGGCAGGCCGGCGAAGATCAGCACCAGGAGCCCGAGCTCGGTGATCTCGAAGGCGCCGCGGATGGGCGCATTCAGGAGATAGCGCGCCACCACGTCGGCGAAGGTGAGCGTCATCAGGCATAAAAGCAGGATCGACGCGGCGATGCCGAGCGCGGCAGCGGCGCGCCGCTCCCAGAGGGGTTCTGCTGGCGGCGTCACAAAAGCATAGGGCGCGGATTGCTCCGCGCCCTATGTTAGTGGAACTACTTACCGGAGCCTAACTTCTTCAGCTCGGCGTGGAACTCGTCGAGCACGGCCTTGGCGTTGAGGCCCTTGTGCTTGTCCTGCGCCTTCTTGATCCAGTCCTCGATGATCGGCTGGGAGCGCTTCTTCGCCTCGGCCTGCATCGCCGCGGGGGCGGTGAGCACCTTGGCGCCCGCGGCCTTGAGCGCGTTCAGGCCGACCTGGTCGGCCTTGTCCCACGACTGGCCGTTGGAGCGCGCGGCGTACTCGAAGCCGTGCTTCTCGATGATCGCCTGGTCCTGCTTGGCGATCTTGTTCCACTTGTCCTCGTTGATGAAGAAGCCGAACGCCGAGCTGTACAGGCCGCCGGGGAAGATGGTGCCCTGGCCGATCACCTTGTCGAGCTTGAACGAGACGATCGACTCGAGCGGGAAGAACACGCCGTCGGCCACGCCGCTGTTCAGCAGCTCGTAGGACTCCGGCGCCGGCTTGAAGAAGGGCGAGCCGCCCAGCGCGGTGATCACCTCGGCGGAGATGCCGCCGCCGGTGCGGATCTTCAGGTTCTTGAAGTCCTCCAGGCTGTTGATCGCCTTCTTGGTGAACATCTGGCCCGGGCCGTGCGTCCACACGGCGAGCAGCTTCACGCCCTTGTACTCGCCGTACTTGTGGAAGTGCTTCCAGTGGATGCGCGAGTAGGCCACCGAGTTGACCTCGGCGGTGTCGCCCGCGCCGGGCAGCTCCGGCATCAGCGGCAGGATGTGGCGCGCCGGCGTATAGCTCGCCGTGACGTAGGAAAGGTCGACCAGCCCGTCGCGCACCGCGTCGAACGTTCCGGGCGGCGCGGCCGGCGCCTTCGGCAGCTCCTGGAACCTGACGCGGCCGCCGGTCGCCTTCTCGACTTCCTTGGTCCAGTTCTGCTGCCAGATCGTCAGATGGTGCGTGGGCGGCACCCAGCTCGAGTAGGTGAGCGGCGCCTGCGCGTGAACCGGAAACGAAAAACCAGCGCCGACGAACGCCAGCGCCGCAAGACTGCGCGATGCATGCATGGTGAATCCTCCTCGCGCGTAATCATAAATGCTTTGTCAGCGCGCGTGGCAGGTTCCATTGTTTTTCGATTTTGGTTTGGATAGGATGCAACGCGGGAGAGGGAACGAATGCCACACGTGGTGACCAAGGCCGACCTGGTTCAGGCCGCGGCCAAAGCAGGCAATCTCAGCAAGGCGGCGGCGGGCGAGGCGGTCAACGCCGTGTTCGACGCCATCGTCGAGAATGTCGCGAAGGGCAAGCGCGTCACCGTGGTCGGCTTCGGCACTTTCCTGCCGCGCAAGCGCAAGGCGCGCGCCGGGCGCAGCCCGGTGAACGGCAAGGAGATCAAGATCAACGCGAAAACGCTGCCGGCATTTGCCGCCGGCCAGGGCTTCAAGCAGGCCGTGGACAAGACCAGCTAGAGGATTTCTTCCCAGCCCCTTGTTTTAGCGGGCGTTGCCAAGCCCGCGGCCCCTCAGGCAGAATCGCGAAGCACGATTCTTGCCATGGATAGCCCGCTCATCCTTTCACTCGACGCCCACGGCGTCCCGCATCGCTGGATCAGCTGGCAGCAGGCGTGCTTCTATTACGCGAAGAACCTGGTGGCCTGGACGCTCGGCGACGCCACCTTCACCTATTACGGCGGCATCTCGCGCATCACCGGCGAGCGCTCGAGCATCACGGCGCACTCGATCATCGCCATCAAGGGCAAGGCGCTCGCCGCCAAGGGCTTCAACCAGGTGCCGCCGCTCAACAACCGCGAGCTCTTCCGCCGCGACTGCCACATGTGCGCGTACTGCGGCGGCGAGTTCAACTACTTCCGCCTGAC
>DASSPL010000404.1:0-2864 GCA_035699685.1 Burkholderiales bacterium
GCCCTCGGCGTCGCGGATGATCATCACGCGCGGCAGCAGCCGCTTGGTCAGGTTCTGCGCGATCACCACGCCCACCTCGCCGGTGTTCAGCTCGACCAGGCTGCCGACCGGGAAGATGCCGATGCAGCGGATGAACTGCTCCACCAGATGCGCGTCGAAGAACACGCCGCGCCACTTGTAGAGCATGCTGATCGCGGCGGAAGGCGACACCGGCTCCGCGTACGGGCGCTTGACCGTCAGCGCGTCGAAGGTGTCGATGATCGCGGCGATCGAGCCGACCATGCCGATCTCGCTGCCGCGCAGGCCCTTCGGATAACCCGAGCCGTCGTGGCGCTCGTGATGCAGCGCCGCGATGCGCGCGAGGTCGCCCGGCAGGCCCGGCGTGGCGCGCAGGATCTCGACCGAGTAATTGACGTGCAGCTTGGCGCGCTCGAACTCCTCCATCGTCAGGCGGCCGCGCTTCTCGAGCAGCTCCTTCGGCAGGCGCACCTTGCCGATGTCCTGCAGCAGGCCGAGGTAGCCGAGGAACTCGATCTGGCCCGGCTCGAGCTGCAGGAAGCGGCCGAAGGTGATCATGTAGATCGACACGTCGAGCGCATGCGACTCGGTGTACTCGCCCTTCGCGCGCAGCTGCGAGAAAAGCAGCAGCGCGTCCGGGTTGCGCAGCACGCTCTCGGTCATGCTGGTCACCGCCGACTTCAGCCGGTCGGCGTCGAGCGTCCGGCCGATGCGCACCGCGGAGAGCACGTCGCGCATGAGCGTGCGGCTGTTGGTGTAGGCGATCTTGGCCGGGGCGATCTCCTGCTCGACCGGCGCGCGCTCCGGATAGGCGATGCGCGGCGCGGGCGCCTCGGGCGCGGCGCTGCGCTCGAGGTCGACGATCACGGTGGCGCAGTATTTCTTGAGCGCGTCGAGCTGCTGCTGCGTGCTCAGCATGAATCCCTGGAACATGAACGGCGTGTCGGTCCATGGCCGGTCGAGCTCGGCGACGTACATGCCGAAGCGCAGGTCCGTGACTGGGATTCTTTTCTTCACCCTCCCTTAACATTACGCCGAAAACATGGATCCGAGCCTGCGCGGTACCCTGCGAAGTTGGAGGCGGTAGGGGTAGTCGCCTAGGGGATTCCCTGACTACGCCCCTCCATGCGCCAGACAAATTGATATTCCTTCCCGCAGCCGAATGTCTCTGACACTTTCTTGCAGGCGGCCCACGTGAACGACCTGATCACCGCACTCATCCTCGGCGTCGTCGAGGGCCTGACCGAGTTCCTGCCGATCTCGAGCACCGGCCACCTGATCCTCGCCGCCGACCTGCTCGGCGCCACCGACGAGCGCTGGACGGTCTTCAACCTGGTGATCCAGACGGGCGCCATGCTCGCGGTGGTGTGGGAGTACCGCGCGCGCTTCTTCCGCGTCGACGCGCGGCTTTATCTGAACCTGATCGTGGCCTTCATTCCCGCCGCGCTGCTCGGCCTCGCCTTCGGCGGCCTGATCAAGCGGCACCTGTTCCACGCCGTGCCGGTGGCGATCGCCTTCATCGTCGGCGCGCTGATCATCTTCTGGGTCGAGAGCAACAAGGCGCGCGCCGTGCGCGTCGAAACCACCGCCGACATGACGTGGCGCGATGCGCTGAAGGTCGGCTTCGCGCAATGCTTCGCGCTCATCCCCGGGACGTCGCGCTCCGGCGCGACGATCATCGGCGGCATGCTGTTCGGCCTGTCGCGCAAGGCGGCGACCGAGTTCTCGTTCTTCCTCGCCGTGCCGACCCTGATTGCCGCCGGCGCCTACGACCTGCTGAAGCACCGCTCGCTGTTCTCGGCCGAGCACGTCGCGCCGCTCGCCGTCGGCCTCGTGGTCTCGTTCGTCTCGGCGTTCATCGTCATCCGCTGGCTGGTGCGCTTCGTCGCGACGCACGACTTCCGCCCGTTCGCGTGGTACCGCATCGCCTTCGGCGTGGTGGTGCTGCTGACCTTCTACTTCGGCTGGGTGGAGTGGAAAGCCTGACTTTTTTTCCGAGCGGCTAACTCTGGGTCCACGGCAGGCCGGCCTTGCGCCAGCCGCCGACCGTGTTGCGATGCTCCTGCGGGTCCTTGTCGCCCTCGAAGCCCTCGAGGACGTTGTACGTTTCCTTCCAGCCGGCCCTCATCGCCGCTTCCGCCGCGGCGTGGGAGCGCGCGCCCGAGCGGCAGAGGAACATCAGCGGCTCGTCCTTCTTCGTCGTGGCGGCAAGCTCGCCGAGGAACTCGGGGTTCGGGCGGTTGCCGGGGTAGGTCTGCCACTCGATCGCCAGGGCGCCCGGGACGCGGCCGACGTACAGGACCTCCGGCTTGGTGCGCACGTCCACCAGCTTCGCGCCGGCCTGCATCAGCTCGTGCGCCTCGGCGGGCAACAATGCCCCGGCATAGGGAAGCCCCATTTTTTTCGCCCGCTCGGCTGCGCGCTTGCGGAGGTCGTCGGCCATGGCGGGAATTATAGGTCGCGGGGTAGACGCACTGACGCGGTGCAAATACTCTATGGCTGCCCGGTTTCGGTGCGCGCGGGCACCGTAGAATTGCCGCTCGGCTGCGGATTACATTTGGCACAGAACGTGCTGAAGCTGCGGGTCCTACATCAACACACCAAATCAGCGAGGAGAGTTCCCCGATGGCGACGAAGACGCCTGATGACGTCCTGAAGCTCATCAAAGACAAGGAGGTGAAGTTCGTCGACCTCCGCTTCACCGACACCCGCGGCAAGGAGCAGCACGTCACCGTGCCGGTGAAGTACTTCGACAAGGACAAATTCGAATCAGGCCACGCCTTCGACGGCTCCTCGATCGCCGGATGGAAGGGCATCCAGGCCTCCGACATGCTGCTGATGCCGGA
>DASSPL010000405.1:0-9262 GCA_035699685.1 Burkholderiales bacterium
CCGGGCAGCACGCAATGCAGCATGTTCATCGTGCCGAACAGGTTGATCGACACGATCTTCTGCCAGAAGGCCGGATCGGTCTTGAGGAACGGCCGGAACATGTCCCAGCCGGCGTTGTTGACGAGGATGTCGACCGGGCCGGCGGCGGCCACGGCCTTCTGCACCGCCTCGTAGCTGGTGATGTCGACGCCGGGGTCGCCCTTCAGGTCGAACACCACGACGCGCGTGCCCTCCGCCTTGAAGCGCTCGACGATCGCGGCGCCGATGCCGGCGGCGCCGCCGGTGACGATGGCGGTCTTGCCCTTGAGTCCTCGCATGTTCTAGCTCTCCGGTAGTACGGCGGTGGCTTCGAGCTCGATCTTGCCCGGATGGTCGAGCAGGTCGGAGACGAAGATCATGGTCATCGCCGGGTAGTGGCGGCCCATGTGGCGCCGCCAGATTCTGCCCAACTCGGGGCGCGCCGCAAGGTAGGCCGGCTTGTCGCAGCAGTAGGCGGTCAGGCGGCAGATGTGCTCGGCTTTGCCGCCGGCCTCGGCGAGCACCGCGAGGATGTTCTTCAGCGCCTGCTCGAACTGCGGCGCGATCGACTCGCTCTCGAACACCTGCTGGGCGTTCCAGCCGACCTGGCCGGCGACGAACACGAAGCGGCCGGCCGCCTCGACGCCGTTCGAATAGCCGACCGGCGCCTTCCACGCCTGCGGGTGAAGCACCTTCACTCGTTCATCCTCGGCGGGTCCGGGTCCTCGTCCCAGCCGGGCGCGGGCTGCGGCACCTTCTTCATCCAGGCGCGGATCAGCTCGGCATGCTCGCGCTCTTCCTCGGCCATCTCGGTGGCGGCCGCGCGCACCTGCGGGTCGGCGCTCGCCGCCGCCATCTCCTGGAAGAACTCCTGCGCGCGCAGCTCGCCGCGCAGCGCGATCTCGAGCGCGTGCCAGGGCTGCATCAGGTAGTGCACCGCCTCGAAGGGCGCGGTCTCCGGTCCCTCGCCGTCGCCGGCGAAGGGCACCGGCATGGCCGGAATCGCGGCCCACTTCATGCGCGCGAGGATGTTGCTCGCGTGCAGCGTCTCGATCTCGGCGAGCTTGCGGAACAGCTTCGCCACCTCGGGGTTGTTGTGCGTCTCGAGCTGGTCGGCGAACTGCGCATAGCGCTCGCTCGCCTCGAGCTCCAGCGCGTAGGCGCGAGCCATGAAGTCGGCGTGGCTGGTCATAGGGCGAAGTCCTGTTCGAGCTCGGCGAGCGCCGCGGCGCCGCGCTCGAGCTTCGAATGGTACGGCGCGCGGTTGCCGCGGTAGAGCACGCCGATGTTGAAGCCGTCGTCGGTCATCAGGCGGCGCGCGGCGCGCCCCGGGTCGTCGGTCGCCTCGACCGGCGCCGGGTGCACGACGTCCTTCCACGCGCGCTGGTCGGGCCGGAACGTGACGCACGGCGAGAGCACCTCGACGAACGAGAAGCCGGGATGGCGCACCGCGTCGGCGATGATCGCCGCGCAGCCGTTCGGGTCGCCCGAGAAGGCGCGCGCGATGAAGTTCGCGCCCGAGGCGAGCGCGATCACCAGCGGATGGAATTCCTTCACGCCGGTGCCGGCCGGGGCGAGCTTGGAGGAAGACCAGTCGGGCTCCGTGGTCGGCGAAGGCTGGCCCTTGGTCATGCCGTAGACGTGGTTGTCCATCACGACGTAGGTCAGGTCGACGTTGCGCCGGCAGGCGTGCAGGAAGTGGTTGCCGCCGATCGAGTAGCCGTCGCCGTCGCCGCTCGCCACGATCACCGTCAGGTCGGGGCGCGCGAGCTTGAGGCCGGTGGCCGCCGGCAGCGAGCGGCCGTGCACGCCGTGGAAGCCGTAGCAGCTCGTGTACGCCGGGATGCGCGAGGAGCAGCCGATGCCGGAGACCACCGCCACGTTCTCCGGGCGCAGCGAGAGCGCGGCGAAGGCCTTGGCGAAGGCCACCAGCACCGAGTAGTCGCCGCAGCCCGGGCACCAGACCGGCTTGTAGTCGGACTTGAAATCCTTCGCCTGCAGCGCGCCAGGCGCAGCCGGAGCGTTCATTTGGCGACGATCTCCCGGTAGATCTCTTCGGGGCGGAAAGGCAGCGGACCGGGACGGCGGAGGCTCCTCGCGTCCTTGGGCAGGTCATATTCGGAGCGCAGGTGGCGCAGGAACTGGCCGCTGTGGTTCTGCTCGATCACCAGCACGCGCTTCACGCCTTCGAGCGCGCGCGCCAGGCGCTCGGGCTGCGCCGGCGAGAGCAGGCGCACCGAGACGAGTCTGCCGTCGAACCCTTCGGCCCGTGCCCGCGCCAGCGCCTCCCGCGCCGGCGCCGTGCACGAGCCGAAGGTGAGGAGCGCGACGTCGCCTTCGCCCTCGATGCTCGCCCAGGCATCCCCCGGGTCGAGCTGTGAAACCTTGCGCGCCCGCTTGTCCATCTGCGCGAGGTGGTCGGCGGCCTGCGACGAGGGCAGGCCGCGCTCGTTGTGCTCCAGGCCGTCGGCGGTGTAGGTCGTGCCCGCCGTGCCGGGAATCGCCATCGGCGAGATGCCGGACGGCGTGAGCGCATAGCGCTTGTACGCCTCGCCGTTGGGCCCGGCTTTCAACCGTTCGGTCGAATGCTCGTTCAGCTGCGGTGCATCCACCACGCCGCGAGCCTGGCCGAGGTACTGGTCGGAGAGCACGATCGCCGGCACCTGCAGCTTCTCGGCGAGCTCCACCGCCCATTGCGTCGCGCCGATGCAGTCGGCGAGGGAGTTCGGCGCGACCACCACGTGCGGCGCGTCGCCGTGCAGGCCGTAGAGCGCGATGTTCAGGTCGCCCTGCTCGGTCTTGGTCGCGATGCCGGTCGACGGGCCGGTGCGCATCACGTCGACCACCACCACCGGCACCTCGGCGGCGACGCCCAGGCCGAGCGACTCGATCATGAGCGAAAGGCCGGGGCCCGAGGTCGCGGTGAGCGAAGGCACGCCGCCGTAGGAGGCGCCGATCGCCATGTTGATCGAGGCGAGCTCGTCCTCCGCCTGCACCAGGGTGCCGCCGACCTTCGCCAGCGCCGGCGTCAGCCATTCGAGCAGCTCGCTCGCCGGCGTGATCGGATACGCGGCGACGAAGCGCACGCCGCCACGCAGCGCGCCGTAGCCCGCGGCCTCGTTGCCGGTGACGAGCCAGCGCGGGCTTTTCCGCGGTGGCGCCTCGAGGGGAAAGCCGCCGAGCGCCGCGGCCTGCGCGAAGCCGAGGTGGGCGGCGCCGAGCCCGGCTTCGACGTTCTTCTGCTTCACCGCCTTGCGCACCGCGGCGTCGAGCGCCGCGGACGGGATACCGATCAGGCCGGCGAGCACGCCGAGGGCCACCATGTTCGGCCAGCCGCCGCCGCCGGTCACCTGCGCGGCGAGCTTCTTGAGCGGCAGCGCGGCGTAACGCGCGCCGCCTTTCAGGAATACCTCCGGCGGCGCGCCGGCAGTGGCCTCGCCGATGACCAGGCTGGAAGGCCCGAGCGGGATCTCGGAGGCGAAGCGCCCGACGTTCTGCCAGTCGAGGGCGGCCAGCACCTGGAAATGGTCGTCCTGGCCGTCGGTGGCGAAGGTGGCCACGCGCAGCATCGCCGCCGCCTCGCCGCCGCGGATCTGCGGGCCGCTGGTGCGGGTCATCAGGCCGTAGTAGCCGGCGGCCGCGGCGGCCTCCAGCAGGACGTTGCCGGCGGTCATGACCCCGGCGCCGCCGCTTCCGGCGAGCGCGACTGACACGGATCGGTGCATGGCGCCCAATCTGTCGCAACCGCCAGCGGAAACCTTGAACTAGATCAAATCCGGCCGCTTTGCCCCGGGCTACAAATGCGCAATACGCCTAATTCGGTATTCGAGTACCTATTTAAGTGAAGGAGGAGAGCATGGCGGCACCCGAGACGCGTTTCCTGAGAAGCCACGACCTGGCCGAGACCCCGACGCAGGGGCTGCGCATCGAGCGCCGCCCGGCGCGCAAGCCCGACGGCAGCGTCGTCCCGGGCCTCTTCAACGCCTGGATCTGGCTCGACAACCCGTCGCAGTACAACTCGTACACCACCGAGATGGTGAAGGGGCTGATCCTCGCCTTCCGCGCCGCGTCGAACGACCGCAGCGTCAACTGCGTGGTGTTCACCGGCGTGGGCGACAAGGCCTTCTGCACCGGCGGCAACACCAAGGAGTACGCCGAGTACTACGCCGGCCGGCCGCAGGAGTACCGCCAGTACATGCGCCTCTTCAACGACATGATCTCGGCCATCCTCGGCTGCGACAAGCCGGTGATCTGCCGCGTCAACGGCATGCGCATCGGCGGCGGCCAGGAGCTCGGCCTCGCCTGCGACTTCTCCGTCGCGCAGGACCTGGCGCGCTTCGGCCAGGCCGGACCCAAGCACGGCTCCGCGCCGATCGGCGGCGCCACCGATTTCCTGCCGGTGATCATCGGCGCCGAGCGCGCCATGGCCGCCTGCGTGCTGTGCGAGCCGTTCACGGCGCACGAGGCCTACCACGTCGGCATGCTCACCGACATCGCTCCGGCGCTGAAGGTCGACGGCAAGTACATCGCCAACCCGCTGGTGGAGACGCAGCGCGTGTACGACGAGTTCGGCCGCCTCGCCTTCGGCAGGCCGAAGACCGGCGAGGCGCTAGCGAAGGGCAAGGAGCTCCTGAAGAAGGGCGTAGTCGATCTCACCGCGCTCGACGACAAGGTCGAGGAGCTGTGCGCCAAGATGCTGCTCACCTTCCCCGACTGCACGACCAAGACCATCGAGGAGCTGAGGAAGCCGAAGCTCGAGGCGTGGAACCGCAACAAGGAGAACCACCGCGCCTGGCTCGCGCTCAACATGGTCACCGAGGCGCGCTCGGGCTTCGTCGCCTTCAACGAGGGCCCCAAGGACGACCGCGAGGTCGACTTCGTGCTCCTGCGGCAGAAGATCGCCGCCGGCCAGCCGTGGGTCGGGACGATGCACGACGAAATTCAACCTAAAGGGAACAAAGCGTGAGCGCCGTCTTTGCCGCCCCCCTGTCAAGGGGGGAAGCGAACGCAGTGAGCGGGGGGTTGGTTTCGAAAATCAAAACCCCCCGTTCGCTCATTTGGCAAATGCGGGCTCACGCCCCCCTTGACAGGGGGGCGGCACCAAAATGAACGAGTCGCCGCTCAAGGTCTGGCTGGAGCGCGACGGCGCGCTCCTCCGGCTGCGCCTCGCACGGCCGAAGGCCAACATCATCGACGCGGCGATGATCGCCGCGCTGTCGGAAGCCTTCGAGACGCATCGCGCCAACCGCGGCCTGCTCGCGGCGCTCGTCGACCACGAGGGACCGCACTTCTCGTTCGGCGCGAGCGTCGAGGAGCACCTGCCCGAGCGCTGCGCGGAGATGCTCGCCGCGCTGCACGCGCTGCTCGGCCGCATGCTGTCGTGGCCGAAGCCGATCCTCGTCTCGATCAAGGGACAGTGCCTCGGCGGCGGGCTCGAATTCGCCGCGGCGGGCAGCCTGCTCTTCCTCGCGCCCGACGCGAGCCTCGGCCAGCCGGAGATGAAGCTCGGCGTGTTCGCGCCGGCCGCCTCGGTGCTGCTGCCGATGCGCATCGGCCAGGCGCGCGCCGAGGACCTGCTCTATTCGGGCCGCTCGATCGACGCGTCGACAGCGCAGGCGTGGGGTTTCGCGGCAGAAGTAAACCTGGATCCGACGGCGGCGGCGCTGCAGTACTTCGACAGGCACCTCGTGGGCAAGAGCGCGGCGTCCCTGGCATGCGCGGTGCAGGCGGCGCGCGAGCCGTTCGCCGAGCTGGCGCGCGCGCGACTTTCCGATGTCGAAGCGCTGTACCTGGAAACGTTGATGGCGACGCGCGACGCGAACGAAGGCCTGCGGGCCTTCATCGACAAGCGCACACCCGTCTGGGAGCACCGATGAGCGTGCAGGACATAGTGAAGCGCTGCGAGGCGCTCTACGAGGACCTCGACTTCAACGCGGTCAAGGCGTGGAAGGCGGCCGCGCCCGGGCGCAAGGCCATCGGCTACATGCCGATCTACGTGCCGCGCGAGATCATCCACGCCGCGGGCATGCTGCCGGTGGGCATCTTCGGCGGCGGCGACCAGATGGAGGTGATCCAGGGCGACGCCTACTACCAGAGCTACATCTGCCGCATCCCGCGCTCGACCGTGGAGCTCGGCCTCACCGGCAAGCTCGACTGCCTCGACGGCATGCTGTTCCCGTCGATCTGCGACGTGATCCGCAACCTGTCGGGCATGTGGCAGATCATGTTCAAGGAAAAGTACGTCAAGTACTTCGACCTGCCGCAGAACTACGACGACGACACCGGCGGGCGCTTCTACGTGCACGAGATGCAGGCGCTGCGCGCCGACCTGGAGAGGGTGGGCGGCCGCGCCATCACCGACCAGGACATCAACCGCTCGATCGCGGTCTACAACGACAACCGCAGGGCGGTGCGCGAGCTCTACGCCTATCGCGCGCAGAAGCCGTGGCAGGCGCCGACCTCGGAGGTGTACCTCGTGCTGCGCGCCGGCGGCGTGCTGCCGCCGGAGGAGCACACCGCGCTCGTGCGCAGCTACATAAGGGAGACCGATGCGGTGAAGCGGCCGCAGCGCGACAACGCGCGCGTGGTGCTCACCGGCTCGTTCTGCGAGCAGCCGCCGCTCGGCCTGATCAAGTCGATCGAGATGGCCGGCTGCTACGTGGTCGACGACGACTTCCAGCTCTGCCAGAGCATGCTGCTCGACGACGTGCCCTCCGACGGCGACCCGCTGCAGGAGCTCTCAAAGGCCTTCCTGCACCGCTCGGCGCAGACCTCGTCGAAGTACGACGAGCGCAAGGAGGACAAGGGCCGGCACCTGCTGCGCCAGGTGAAGACGCGCGGCGCGGAGGGCGTGATCTTCGCCGCCGCCTCGTTCTGCGACCCGGCGCTGCTCGAGCGGCCGATGCTGCTCGAGATCCTCGGCAAGCACAAGATCCCGTACACCGCCTTCAAGTTCGCGGAGAACACCGGCCAGATGGCGCCGATCCGCGAGCAGACCGGCACCTTCGCCGACTCGATCAAACTGTGGAGCGCCGCATGAGCACGCCCGTCGCCGCAAAGAAGGAGAAGAAGCCGGTCATCAAGGACGACTCGATGCTCCTGCAGAAGGAGCTGATCAGCCGCAACTACCACGAGCTGGCCGGCGCCCGCGCGCAGGGCAGGAAGATCTCCGCGACCTTCGTGCCGGGCAACCTGAACGAGCTCCTGATGTGCTTCGACTTCGTGCGCCGGCTGCCCGAGACCGACGCGCTGCAGTCGGGGCTGCGCAAGAAGTCCGGCAAGATGATCATGGACGCCGAGCGCGACGGCCATTCCGAGGACGTCTGCACCTACGTCAAGACCGACCTCGGCATGATGCTGCAGGGCGAGGTCGGCCCGACCGGCGAGCCGATGCCGCACCCGGACCTGCTGCTCCTTTCCTACACCGGCTGCTTCACCTTCATGAAGTGGTTCGAGCTGGTGCGGCAGAAATACGACTGCGAGACGGTGATGCTGCACGTGCCCTACCAGGGCGACGGGCGGATCAACCCGGCGATGCGCGACTACGTCGTGAAGCAGCTGAAGGAGAAGGTGATCCCGGCCTGCGAGCGCGTGTCCGGCGTGAAGTTCGACATCGATCGCCTGCGCCAGTACATGACCGAGTCGCAGAAAGCCGAGGAAGACCTGGTGCGCGTGCTGCAGAGCGCGAAGCACAGGCCGAGCCCGATCGACGGCTATTTCGGCGCCGTGTACTACATCGGCCCGATCTTCACCGCGTTCCGCGGCACGCCCGAGGCGACCGAGTACTACTCGGTGCTCTGGCGCGAGATCCAGGAGCGCATGGCCGCCGGCAAGGGGCCGGTGACGCCCGAGGGCGACCACCCGGGCGAGAAGTACCGGCTGGTGGTCGAAGGCCCGCCCAACTGGACCAGCTTCCGCGACTTCTGGAAGATGTTCTACGACGAGGGCGCGACGGTGGTCGCCTCGACCTACGCCAAGGTCGGCGGTTTGTACGACTTCGGCTTCCGCCACGACCCGAGCCGGCCGCTCGAGTCGCTCGCCGAGTACTGCCTCGGCTGCTACACCAACCTCAACTTCCCGCAGCGCATCGACATGATCTGCCGCTACCTGGACGAGTACCAGGCCGACGGCCTGCTGATCAACTCGATCAAGAGCTGCAACAGCTTCTCGGCGGGGCAGCTCCTCATCCTGCGCGAGGTGGAGAAGCGCACCGGCAAGCCCGCCGCGTTCATCGAGTCCGACCTGGTCGACCCGCGCTACTTCTCCGCCGCCAACATCAAGAACCGCCTGGAAAGCTACTTCCAGATGATCAAGCAGAAGCGTTCCGCCGGTGCGGCGGTGGCGGCATGAAGACCTTCATCGGCATCGACCTGGGCTCCACCACCACCAAGGCGGTGGTGATGGACGACGGGCGGCGCGTGCTCGGCCACGGCATCACCAACTCGCGCTCCAACTACGACACGGCGGCGGCCATCGCCAAGCAGGAGGCGCTGGTCGCGGCGCGCTTCCACCTCTTCAGGGAAGAGCTCTCCAGGGCCAACGTGCTGAACGGCGGGCTGCAGGGCTTCCTCGCGCAGCTCGAGCGCGACTTCCGCCTCGAGCAGTACCTCGAGCAGCTCGCCGACCTCGAGCAGGTCTGCGTGCGCAACGTGGCGAGCGCGAAATTCGGCGACGCCGCGCAGGGCGTCTCGCGCGCGCTCGAGACCCTGTTCGGCCTGCTGAAGTGCGGCGCGCCCGAGCTGTTCGCGCCGGGCGCCAAGCGCAAGAGCGACTTCTTCCGCGACATCGCCGGCGCCCAGTACCTGTCGCAGGGCGAGCAGGTGGCCAAGGACGCGGGAGTGCGCTACGACCAGCTGCTCAACGTCTTCGACCGCTCGATCATCGAGGTGGAGAACCGCGTCTACGGCGAGTCGACCTCGCGGCACCTGCTGCATGCGCTGGAGCGCACCTTCAAGGCGCTGCCCGACACCGAGAGGCTCTCGGGCAGCATCCGCGCGCCGATCAAGGGCGTGCTCGACACGGCGCTCGAAGAGACCTACGTCATCGGCACCGGCTACGGCCGCGCGCGCCTGCCGTTCTCGAAGGAGCACATCCGCTCCGAGATCCTGTGCCACGGCCTCGGCGCGCACGTCATGTATCCGGGCACGGCGACGGTGCTCGACATCGGCGGCCAGGACACCAAGGCGATCCAGGTCGACCGGCACGGCATCGTCGAGTCGTTCCAGATGAACGACCGCTGCGCCGC
>DASSPL010000406.1:0-14636 GCA_035699685.1 Burkholderiales bacterium
CCCAGGCCGTACTCGATCTGCGCGAGCGCCAGGTCCGGGTCGAACGGCGGCACGCGGTCCTGCAGCTTGGCGAGCTCGTCGGCGATGTCGAGCGGCAGCACGTCGCGCCGCGTCGACAGCACCTGCCCGAACTTGACGAAGATCGGCCCGAGCCGCTCGAGCGCCTCGCGCAGGCGCTGGCCGCGCGGCTCGCGCCGGCGGCCCGCCAGCCGCCGCAGTACCGCGTCGCCCGGGACCGCCGGGATGAACTCGTGCAGGCCGTAGGTGAACGCGATCATGAAGATGCGCACCAGCCGGATCAGCCTAAGCAAGGCGGTCGGCCCTCTGTGCCAGCCGCTCCAGCCGCGCCTCGAGGTCCCGCAGGCGCGCGGCGAGGTCGGCGAGCTCGGCCCGGCGCACCAGCACGCCGCGCTCCTCGATGGCGAAGTCGGCCAGCGCTTCCGCCAGCCGCCGCGCCGCGTCCGCCTGCCAGCGGAGGAAGCCGCCCGCCGCGCCGACCATGCGCTCCGCCGCGACGTCGCCGAAGATCTTCGAAAGCTCCTCGGCCACGTCCGGACGCAGGTGGCGCGCGAGATGGCGCAGCTCGTCGGCCAGCGCCGTCGAGCCCGTTACCCCTCCGACACCGACTATCGCTGCCGGATCGACGCCGCCCTCCTCGATGCGGCCGCCCTCGCCAACCTGCAGGCGCAGCGGGCCGAGGAAAGGCATGCGCACCTCGAACGACTGCCCGCGGAAGCCCTCCAGCCGCGCGCGCGCCCAGGCTTCCCTGGAGAGCAGCTGGTTGGCGAGAAAACAAAAGGCCACCGCGGGGGTGGCCTTTTTCATGGAGACGGCGTCGCTCAATGCATCTGCTGGATGCCGGCGAGGAGCCAGCCGCTCGAGCCGTCAGCGGGCTTGACGAGGTTCCAGACTTCCTCGAAAGCTTGCGGCTCGGTGCCCGGCGTCTCGCGCACGAGGCCGGAGAAGCGCACGCTCGCCCAGTAATTCTGCTTCTCGGAGGCGAGCTCGAGCAGGTCGGCATTCAGGGTCACCACGTCGGTCTGCTGTCCGGACGCCTGGATGTCGGTGCGCAGCTCGTTGAACAGCTCCGGCGTGGTGAACTCGCGGATCTCGTCGAGCCGGCCCGAGTCGTTGGCAACCTGCAGCTTGATGAAGTTCAGCTTCGCGGCGCGCAGGAAGCCGGCGGTGTCGAAGCTGGCCGGTACCTGCGGGCCGGAGGACGCCACCGGACCGCCGGAGGCCTGCGCCAGCGGCGAGTTGAGCACCATGCGCTCGTTGGTGCCCGCGAACTGCACCGGCTGCTGCTCCGCGCGCCGGCGCATCATGGCCCGCACCAGGAACACGGCGCCGATGGCGAGTAGCGCGAGCATCAGCAGCCCGAGCAGGCCATTTCCGCCGAAGAGGTAGCCCAGCAGTCCACCCAGCGCGAGGCCGCCCAGGATGCCGCCGAGCATGCCCCAGCGGCTCGGTTGTGCGGCGGCGGGCGCCGCCTGCGGCGTCTGCTGCCCGGCCTGCTGCGCCGGCTTAGCCGGCGTCTGGGCCGGCGGCGCCGTCACGTTCCGTTGCGCGCCGGAGGAGCGGCCGCCGCCGAAACGCTTGGCCTCCACATCCGCCACCACCATCATGCCCCCGAAAACCGCGATCGAAAGGCCAAGTAACCACTTACGCATAGTCAATCCTCCAGAGTCCCATGCTATCAAAATCGAATGCCGCGATGCACGGCGACGACACCGGCCGCGAGGTTAAACACTTCGACAGCGGAAAAGCCGGCTTGCTCCATCATGGCCTTGAGAGTTGCCTGATCGGGATGCACCCGGATGGATTCGGCCAGGTACCGGTACGGCTCGGCCGCGCCGGCGACCCGCTCGCCCAGCCAGGGCAGCACCTTGAACGAGTAGACGTCGTATGCCGGCTGGAGCGGCGCCCAGACCTTGGAGAACTCCAGCACCACCGCGCGTCCGCCCGGTTTGAGCACCCGCGCCATTTCGGCAAGCGCCCGTTCCTTGCGCGTGACGTTGCGCAAGCCGAAGCCGATGGTGACGCAATCGAAGGTCGCCGGCGGAAACGGCAGCCGCTCGGCGTCGCACTGCACCGCCGGCGCGAGGGCGCCCGAGTCGAGCAGGCGGTCGCGGCCTCGCTCGAGCATGCGGCGATTGATATCGGTCGCCCAGACCTCGCCCTCCGGGCCGACGCGGCGAGCGAGCGCCGCCGCGAGGTCGCCGCTGCCCGAGGCGATGTCGAGCATGCGCTCGCCGCGCCGCGGCCGCGCGACGCCGACGGCGAATGCCTTCCAGTAGCGGTGCAGGCCGAGCGACATGAGGTCGTTCATCACGTCGTAGCGCTCGGCGACGCGGTCGAACACCTCCCCGACGCGGCTCGCCTTCTCCGCCTCGTCGACCTTGCGGAAGCCGAAATCGACCTGCTTTGACACCATCAGTCCCGGGAAGCGCCTGCCTGCTTGAGTTTCTCCAAGTACTCGGCCCACATCCGGTCGTGGTTCTCGCCGAGCTCGTACAGATAGTCCCACGAATAGATGCCGGTGCCGTGGCCGTCGGAAAACTGCGGCTGCACGGCGTACGAGCCGACCGGCTCGAGGGCCCGGATCTCGACCGAGCGCTTGCCGGTCTGCAGCACCTCCTGCCCGGGCCCGTGGCCGCGCACCTCGGCCGAGGGCGAGTAGACGCGCAGGAACTCGTAAGGCAGACGAAAGCTGCGCCCGTCGGAGAACGCGATCTCCATCACGCGCGACTTCTGGTGCAGCGTGATCCCGGTGGGGACCTTGTCGGCGCTCACGGCACCCGCTCGTACGCCACGCGCTCGAAATCGCTGCCGCGCTCGATCACCTTGAGCAGCATGGCCTTGGACGATCCCTCGGTGTAGATCTCGATGACGCGCTTCGGCTTGTACCAGCCCGGCGGCAGGATGAGCGAGGCGGGCGACTCGAGCGCCGGCGCCGCGGTCAGCGCGAGCGCGGCTACCCAGCTGTCCTCGGACACGTTGAGGCCGGTGGGGCGCGCCGCGATGGCGTTCGGCAATCCGGGCAGCAGCTTCACGCCGGCGTGCACGTCGCCGTTCTCCGCGCCCATCAGCCAGCGCACCTGCGCCAGCATGAACTGCTTGCCGTCGGCCGGCCGCACGCCGAGCAGCTGGCCGTGCGCCAGGCGCTTGCCGCGCTCGCTTCTCTTCCTCACCATGCGCAGGCCCTGCGCGCTTTCATCCTCGAGCTGCCACTGCTCGACGATGTAGCCCTGAGCCGCGCTGTAGTCGTCGGACTCGCGCGTGCTGACGCGGCCGAACGTCGCGATCTCCTCGCGCTGCTTGGCGGTGAGCTCGGTCTGCTGGGTCGGCGGCCGGAACACTCGGCCGGAGATGTAGTAATGGATGCCGGCGAGCTCGCTCGTCGCCTCCGCGCCCCGCGCCGCCGGGCGGCGCTCGCTCGAGCGTGGCGGCTTGGCGACGCACCACTGCCGGTAGAGGTAGACCAGGAGCTGCTCGCAAGCCGGCTGCACGCAGTCCTCGCCCAGCGCGAGCTTGGCGGGCGATTCGCCCTTGCGCAGCAGCGCGACGCGGTTTCTGAGGCTCTTCGCGAGCTTGCGCGTGTCGAGGTAGCGCGGGTCCTGCGCGGGCGCGCCGGCGCCGCGCTCCGGCGGCACTTCGCTGTCGAGGTCGGCGACGAGCGGCGGCACGCCCTCGCCCTCGTCCACCGGCTTCGACTCGACCTCCATCTTGGATGCCCAGCGCTCGAGCAGGTAGGCGATGAAGGTCAGCTGGCGCTGGCCGAGCTCGTTCGGGTTGCACAGGCCCATCAGCACGGCACGCGCATAGGCGATGCGCGCCGACGTGTCGTGGATGTCGCGATTCAGGAAATCCTTGACCGCGTCCTCGGCGACGCTGAGCTTCTCGGCCGCGGCGTAGGTCTGATGCAGCGCGCGCCAGTTCGCAGCCGGCACCTGCCGGTAGGCGCGGTAATGGTGGTACATCTTCAGGCCGATGTAGGCGAGCAGGCGCTGGCAGATAAGCGCCGACTGGGCGCGCATGCCGGCGTCGCGGTTGACCGCGGCTTCGAGGCAGCGCTGGTAGCCGACCCCCATCTGGTCCCACAGGCCGACGGTGATGTCGAAGGCCGCGCTTTCCGTGTCGCTCATCGGCAGGGCACGGTTGGTGAACCGCTTGGCCTGCTCGATCTGCACGAAGTTCACCGCCTCGCGCAACGCCTCGAGCACGGCCAGGCGCTGCGCCGCCGCCACCGGAAAGCGGTTGAACTCCTCGAGCTGCGCGGCGAGCTCGCTCTGCGCGGCGGCCACGTTGGCGAGCGGCACATTCTCGAGCCACGCCTTGCACGTGGCGGCGTCGGAGAATTCGGGCGCTGCGCTTTCCGAGAGCTCGGGAAGCTTCATGGCGCGGCATCATACCCAAATACGTCGCGGTAGCTCGCATAGAAGCTCGCGAACAGCGTCGGCAGCATGACGAGCAGCAGCGGGAAGACGAGCGTCGCGACTGGAGCGCGCAATGCCCCGGCGCTCGCCATCGTGAGCAGCGTGAGCGCGAGGAACGGTATCAGCAGGGTGGCCACCGCGGCCGCCACGCCATAGGCGAGGAACGCGCGCCAGTTCATGATCGACGCGGCGAAGCTGAAGAACAGCGCCTTGGCGGCCCCGGTGGCATGCCAGGCCGCGAGCGGCGGCGCGAACCAGAACGCCATCATCACCGGCAGGTAGAGCGCCGCCGCGGTGACCAGCGCGCCGAAAAACGCCTCCGACTGCAGCACGTCGTCTGCCGGTCGGCGGCCGGTCACCATCCAGCTCGCCAGCGCGCCATCGTCGACCAGCGTAGTGGCCGACAGAAGCAGCGCCAGGCACCCGAGGTAGACCACGCCGAGGATGATCTGCGTGCGCGGCTCGTTGCGAAAGCCGTCGAAAAGGAGCGCGAGCTCGAGCGACCCGCCGCGGCCCGCGGCGCGCGCGAGCGCCATGAATCCGACCGAGAACGCCGGCACGAGGATCGCCGCCGCCGCCACGCCGATCAGCGGCACGACCGACACGATCGTCATCAGCAGCCAGTAGCCGAACACCGCCGCCAGCCAGCCGAGCGGCGCGGCGCGAAACAGGCGCCAGCCGTCGGCGAGCCAGCGCGCGCCGGCCGCGGCGCCTACGATGCGCGCCTGCATTCGAGCACCTGGCGGAAATGCTCGGGATCGTGCGCGTGCACCAGCATGCCGGGGCGCGGCAGGTGATAGTCGTAGAGCCGGGACAGCCAGAAGCGCAGCGCCGCTGCGCGCAGCATGATCGGCCAGGCTTCGCGCTCCAGTGCCGTCAACGGCCGCACGGCTTCATACGACTCCAGGAGCGACTGCGTGCGGCTTTGCTCCAAACCGAAATCGTGGTCGAGGCACCAGTCGTTCGCGCAGACCGCGAGGTCGAACAGCAGGCAGTCGACGCCGGCGAAGTAGAAATCGACCACGCCGGAGATGCGCCCGCCGTCGAACAGCGCGTTGTCGCGGAAGAGGTCCGCATGCACCGGCCCGCGCGGCAGATCCGGAAACCGGTGCCCGGCCTGGAACGCCAGCTCTTCTTCCAGCAGGGAGGCCTTTTTCGGGTCGAGAAAGCGGCGCACTTCGCCCGCCGCGAAGCGCCACCATTTCGGGCCGCGCGGATTCTCCAGATAGCCGGCGTACGAGCGGCCGGCGAGGTGCATGCGCGCGAGCAGCGCGCCGAGCTCGGCGCACTCCGCGACGCCCGGGCTGTCGAGCGAGCGGCCCGGCAGCCGCGTGACGAGCGCGGCCGGCTTGCCGTTCAGCTCCTGCAGGTACTTGTCCGACAGATCGGCGATCGGCGCCGGGCACGGGATGCCGTGGCGCGCGAGGTGCGCCATCAGGTCGAGGTAGAACGGCAGCTCGTCCGCGGGCAGGCGCTCGAACAGCGTGAGCACGTAGCGGCCCTGCGTGGTGGTGACGAAGAAGTTGGAGTTCTCGATACCCGCCTTGATCGGCTCGAGCGACTGCAGGCTGCCGACCGAATAGCTGCGCAGCCACTCGCCGAGCTGCGCCTCCGAGACAGGGGTATAGACGGACAAGCTAGTCGCGCATCTATTCGAACACGTAAATCGCCCACATCGGCGCGCGCACGCCGTCGTCCAGCGGCCCGCGCGGCAGGCCGGTGTCGACGAGGTAGTACGGCGTGCCGCCGGGTGGCGTGACCTTGAGCATGACGACACGGCCGCCGACGCGAACCTCCTCGACGCGGTCGCCTTGCTGCACCGGGATGCGCACGGCGGGCTCATCCGGCCCCTCGATGGAGGGGGGCGGCAGCTCGACCAAAGGCTTGTCCTGCGCGAGCGCCCCGGCGGCGGCGCACATCAACATGAACACCGCCACTGGGCGCATGAAGCGATTTTACTAAAGGTTGAGCAGCACCTCGCGCTCGGCCGGGGAAGGCTCGAAGCCGCGCTTCTCGTAGAAGCCGAAGATGGTGTCGACCACCTGCTTGGGCTCGTTCACCACCTGCAAGAGCTCGCAGTCGGTGTCGTCGATCATGCCCTCCTTCACCAGCGTCTCGCGCATCCAGCCGAGCAGGCCGCGCCAGAAAGGCTCGTGCACGAGGATGATCGGCATCTGCCGGCCCTTGCCGGTCTGCACCAGCGTCAGCGCCTCGAACAGCTCGTCGAGCGTGCCATAGCCGCCCGGCAGGACGACATAAGCGCTCGCGAACTTGGCGAACATCACCTTGCGCGCGAAGAAGTGCTTGAACCGCAGGCTGATGTGCTGGTAGCGGCTGGAGGGCTGCTCGCGCGGCAGGTCGATGTTGAGGCCCACCGCCATGCCGCCGCCCTCGAACGCGCCCTTGTTGGTCGCTTCCATGAGGCCGGGCCCGCCGCCGGAGAACACGGCGAAGCCGGCCTCGGAAAGAAGCCGCGCGGTCTCCTCGCCGAGCCGGTAGTACTCGGTGTCGCGCTTCACGCGCGCGCTGCCGAACACCGAGACCGCGGGGCGCACGTTGGCCAGGCGCTCGGTCGCCTCGAAGAACTCTGCCATAATGCCGAACAGCTTCCACGCTTCGCGGGAAGAGATCTCGTGGCCGAGGCCGGCCGCCTTCAGTAGTTTCTCTTGTGTCATCGTGTCGGGGACAGATCCAGAAAAGACGTTATTGCTGGTAGACGGCTCGTCCTACCTCTATCGCGCCTACCACGCGCTGCCCGAGCTGCGGAGCCCGAAGACCGGAGAGCCGACCGGCGCCATCTACGGCGTGCTGAACATGCTACGGAAGCTCGCCACCGACTACAAGGCGCAGGCGCGCGCCGCGGTGTTCGACGCGAGGGGCCGGACGTTCCGCGACGACCTCTACGCCGACTACAAGGCGACGCGCACCGCCATGCCGGACGACCTTTCCCTGCAGGTCGAGCCGCTTCATGAAGCGATCAAGGCGCTCGGCTGGCCGCTGCTCGTCGTCGAGGGCGTCGAGGCCGACGACGTCATCGCCACGCTCGTCGAGCAGGCCAGGGGGCGCGGCTGGCGCACCGTGATCTCCACCGGAGACAAGGACCTGACGCAGCTGGTCGACGAGCAGACGCTGTGGATCAACACGATGTCGAACGAGAAGCTCGACGTCGAGGGCGTCAAGGCCAAGTTCGGCGTGCCGCCGGACAAGATCGTCGACTACCTGGCGCTGATCGGCGACCAGATCGACAACATCCCCGGCGTCGACAAGGTCGGCCCGAAGACCGCGTGCAAGTGGATCCAGCAATACGGCTCGCTCGAAGGCGTGATCGAGAACGCCGACAGGATCAGCGGCCTCGCCGGCGAGAACCTGCGCAAGGTGAAGGACTGGCTGCCGAAGGCGCGCGAGCTGCTCACCGTCAAGCGCGACGTGCCGCTGACCGTGTCGCTCGACGACCTGCGCAACGGCGAGCGCGATCCCGTGCGCCAGCGCGCGCAGTACGACCGCTTCGGCTTCAAGACCTGGCTCAAGGAAGTCGAGAACGCGCCCATCGCCGAGGCGCCGCCGCCACCCCCTCCGACCGTCCAGAAGCGCCGGCACCGCACGATCCTCGCCGAGGACGAGCTCAAGGATTTGCTGCTGAAGATCGCGGCGGTGCCGCTGGTCGGCCTCGCGTGCATCGGCGCCGGCGACGACCCGATGACCATGCGCCTCGTCGGCATGGCGTTCGCGTTCGGCGACGAGGCGGTCTATCTGCCGCTTTCGCACGACTACGCGGGTGCTCCAAACCAGGTTCCTCTCGAAAATGCTCTAGCCCTGCTTAAACCCTGGCTCGAGCGCGACGACTGCCGCAAGGTGGCGGAGGACGCCAAGCTCGACGCGCACATCCTCGCCAACCATGGCGTACGGCTCGCCGGCTGCGTGCACGACACGATGCTCGAATCCTACGTGCTCGAGGTGCACGAGAAGCACGAGCTCGGCAGCCTCGCGCAGCGCCATTGCGGCTGGACGCTGCTCGGGCTGGATGAGGTCACCGGCAAGGGCGCGTCGCGCATTGCCTTTTCCGCCGTCGAAGTGACGCGCGCGACCGAGTACGCCGCGCAGAACGCGGATTGCACGCTGGCGCTGCACGACCTTCTCCATCCGCGCATCGCGAACGACGACAAGCTGAAGCGCATCTACGAGACGATCGAGCAGCCGCTGCTGCCGGTGCTGCTGCGCATGGAGAGGAACGGCGTGCTCCTCGACCGCACGAAGCTCGAGCAGCAGAGCCACGAGCTCGGCCAGGAAATCCTCGAGCTCGAGCGCAAGGCGTACGACGCGGCGGGCCAGCCGTTCAACCTGGGCTCGCCCAAGCAGATCCAGGAAATCCTGTTCGAGCGGCAGAAGCTGCCGGTGAAGAAGAAGACGCCGTCGGGACAGCCCTCGACCGACGAGGATTCGCTCGCCGAGCTCGCCCTCGACCATCCGCTGCCGCGCCTGATCCTCGAGCACCGCACGCTGTCCAAGCTCAAGTCGACCTACACCGACAAGCTGCCGCGCAGCATCAATCCGCGCACCGGCCGCGTGCACACGACCTACTCGCAGACCACCGCGGTCACCGGGCGGCTGTCGTCGAACGAGCCGAACCTGCAGAACATCCCGATCCGCACGGGCGCCGGCCGGCGCATTCGCTCGTGCTTCATCGCGCCGCCGGGCAGCAGGATCGTCTCGGCGGATTACTCCCAGATCGAGCTGCGCATCATGGCGCACCTGTCCGGCGACGAGAACCTGCGCCGCGCCTTCGCACAAGGCGAGGACATCCATCGCGCCACCGCCGCCGAGGTTTTCGGGCTGCCGCTCGACAAGGTCGGCAACGACGAGCGCCGCGTCGCCAAGGTCATCAACTTCGGCCTGATCTACGGCATGTCGTCCTTCGGCGTGGCCCAGAACCTCGGCATCGACCGCGGCACGGCGCAGACGTATATCCACCGCTACTTCGACCGCTACCCGGGCTCCAAGCGCTACATGGACGAGACGCGCCAGCGTGCGCGCGAGCTCGGTTACGTCGAGACGGTGTTCGGGCGGCGGCTGTGGCTGCCCGAGCTGAAAAGCGGCGCGCCCGTGCGGCGGCAGGCGGCCGAGCGCGCGGCGATCAACGCGCCGATGCAGGGCACGGCCGCCGACCTGATCAAGCTCGCGATGATCGCGGTGCAGCGATGGCTCGACGAATCGCGCGCCGGCGCGAAGTTGATCATGCAGGTGCACGATGAGCTGGTGCTCGAGGTCCCGCACGAAGAGCTGGAGCGCACGAAGGCGACGGTGCGGGAGCTGATGCAATCGGTTGCCACGCTCGACGTTCCGCTAGTGGTCGAGGTCGGCGTCGGCGACACCTGGGACCAGGCGCACTAGAGCCGGCGCAGCGCCCACCCGTTGAAGGCTGCGTAGGCGCAGAACGAGAAGAGCCAGAAGGCGCCGACCAGCTCGAGCGTCAGCTTCTCGCCGGCGAGCAGCACCAGCAGGGCGAAGAGCGGCAGCGAGAACAGCTCGCCGATCGCGATGGCGAGCGTGCCATGGCGCACGTACAGCCCGATGAGCGGAATCCAGGAAGCCACGCGCGCCAGGCTGCCGGCGAAGATGAGCAGCGCCGCCCTATCGGGCGCGACGAACGATTCGTCGTAGAGCGCCGCGAGCAGCGGGCGATGCAGGAGGAAGCCCGCCGCGAGGATCAGTGCCGCCGGCAGCACGATGGTGAGCGCGCAGCGCCGCATGAGCGCATGGAATCGCGCGGTGCCCTGCGCCGCGGCCAGCTGCGGCAGGTAGTAGATCGCGCCGAGTCCCCACGCGAAGGCGCCGACCCAGTCAGCGACCCGCCACAATGCCTGTAGCACGCCTGCATCGTGCCAGGAGAGCGTGTCGCCGACCGCCGCGCGCGCCACGAGCAGGGACGCCGGGCTCAGCACGCCGATGGAAATGCCGGGCAGGACATAGCGCGTGATCGGGTGGTCGGTGCGCGCCACCCCGCGCAGCGGAAAGGCGAGCAGCACGAGGGCCGGCAGAGTCTGGGCGGCGACGAGCCACCATAACGTTGCGCCGCCCGGCGCCAAGAGGGCCGCAGCCAGCGGCAGAATGGCCGACACCAGCGTGAGCGCCAGCACGCGATCGCGCCGCTGCGTGCCTTGCCACAGCAGGCTCACGGTTCCCTGGACGACGCTGATGCAGCCGGCCACCGCGGCGGTGGCGAGCAAGGCCCAGGACAGCTTGCCTCCGCTCAGCGCGTCCGCGAAGAGCGCGCCGCCGATGGCCATGGCTGCGGCGGCGACGGCAGAAACGGTGAGGCCGGCGCGCAGCGCCTCGCGCAGCAGCTCGAGCTGGCGTTCGCGTCCATCGCTCTTGGCTGCATAGACGGCGAGTCCGGTACCCACGCCAGAAAGCGCCACCCCGGCGACGAGTTCCATGACCGAGGCGAGCTGCGCCCACAGCGCCACCAGGTCGGCGCCGCCGCGCAGCGCGAGCACCTTGTCCAGCGCCGAGCGGCCGGTAAGGCCGGCGGCGATGATGGCGAACGTCAGGAAGAGCTTGATGGCGCGCTAGGAGCGCAGGATGCCGAACACGCGCCGGATGATGCTGGATCCGGTGCCGACCGGATCCTTGCGGATCTTCTTCTCCTCCTCGGCCACCATGAGGTACAGGCCGTCGAGGGCCTTCTGGGTCACGTAGTGGTCCAGGTCGGCGTCTGCCCGGTCGAGCAGGCCCACGGCCGCGGCCTTGTCGGCGTACTGGTCGTATTTCTGCGCGAGCTCGACCCTCGCGGTCGCCTTCTGCACGATGGGCAGGAAACGCTGGTGCAGCTGGTCGCGCGTCGTCCGGCGGAAGTACTCCGTGCCCGCCGTGTCGCCGCCGGTCAGGATGCCCTTGGCGTCCTGCACCGACATCTTCTTCACCGACTGCACGAAGAGCGCGCGCGCCTCTGGGATGGCCTCCTCGGCGGCGCGGTTCATGGTGACGATCAGCTCGTCGGCGTACTTGCCCATGCCGACGCGCCGCATGAGCCGCTCGGCCCGCTGCGCCGATTCCGGCAGCGGGATGCGCACCTGGGGGTTGCCCAGGAAGCCGTCGGCGCGGCCGAGGCTGGCCACCGCGGCGAGGCTTCCCTTCTCGAGCGCCGCCCGCAGCGCCGCGGTGGCGTCCTGGCGGCTGACGCCCTCCAACTGGCCTAGGGCGGCGGCAGGCGAGATGCCAAGCAGGACGGCAAAAATAACGGTGCGCATGAAGATCAGGATTATCGCCGCCGCCGTGCTGGTCGCAATTGCGACCTGGGCGGCCTACGTCTCCCTGCGCCCGGCGCCCACGCCGCATGTGCGGTTTGCCACGCTCGGCGGCGGCACGCTGTCGACCGACGACCTGCGCGGCAAGGTGGTGCTGGTCAACTTCTGGGCCACCTGGTGCACGAGCTGCATCAAGGAAATGCCCAAGATGGCCGAGACGTACCGCAAGTACGCACCGCGCGGGTACGAGATGGTGGCGGTCGCGGTGCAATCCGACTCGCCGAAGCAGGTCAGCCAGTTCGTGCAGCGCCGCGCGCTGCCCTTCAAGGTGGCGCTCGACACCTCCGGCGAGGCCGCTCGCACCTTCGGCGACGTGCGCGTGACTCCGGTCAGCGTGCTCCTCGATCGCGAGGGCCGCATCGTCCGGCGCTGGGTCGGCGAGCCCGACTGGGCCGACCTGCACGCCGAGGTCGAGAAGCTCCTCTAGCGGGTCTTGTAGGTCGCGAGCAGCACGCCGGCCAGGATGGTGGCGATGCCGACCGCGTGGAAGCCGCGGAATGCCTCGCCCAGAAACAGGATGGCCAGGATCGCGCCGAACGCCGGCAGGAGATGCAGCGTGAATCCCGCCGCATTGGCGCCGACCACCGCCACGCCGCGATTCCAGCAGATGAAAGCCACCACCGACGCCGCGATGCCGACGTAGAGCACCGCGAGCACGCCTTCCCACGCCGGCGCCTTGGGCGGCGAGATCGTCGACTGCACGGCAAACACCGGCGCCAGCATGGCCACGCCGAGCACCGTGATCATGAAGAGGAGCGCGATGCCGCCGAGCTCGGGCGGCCGGCGCTTGAGCAGCACCGAGTAGAGCGCCCAGAGCGGGATGGCGACGATGATCCAGGCATCGCCGCTGTGCAGCTCGAGCTGCAGCAGCCGCGCCGGCTCTCCGGCAGTCATGATGATGACGATGCCGGCGAGCGAGATCAGCATCCCGGCGATCTGCCGCGGCGTCGGCCGCTCGCCATCGATCAGCCACGACCAGGCGATGGTGAACGCCGGCGCCGACGAGTTCATCAGCACCGCGTTGATCGTCGTCGTGGTGCGCAGGCCCTGGTACACCATCGTCTGGAAGAGCGGCACGCTGAGGAGCGCGAGCAGCGCGAGTATCCCGATGTGCTGGCGTATCACGGCGCCTTTGCCGGCGAGCGCGCGCAGGCCGAACGGCAGCAGCACGGCGAGCGCCACCATCCAGCGCCAGAAATTCAGGCTGACCGGATCGAACGAATCGCGCAGCGCGCGGCCGAGCACCCAGTTGCCCGACCAAAGCAGATTGGTGAAGGCGAGGAGCGAAAAAGCGACGAGGTGCGAGCTAGAGGCCCGCAGCGTGCGCCTGCTGGTCCGCGTGGTAGGAGGAGCGCACCATCGGGCCGATGGCGGCGTGGCGGAAGCCCATGGCTTGCGCCTCCCGCGAGTACAGGTCGAACACGGCCGGCTCGACGTACCTCTCAACGGCGAGGTGATGCGGCGAGGGCTGCAGGTACTGGCCGATGGTCAGCATCTCCACGTCGTGCGCGCGCAGGTCGCGCATCACGGCGAGGATCTCGTCGTCGGTCTCGCCGAGGCCGACCATCAGGCCGGACTTGGTCGGCACGCCGGCGTGGGCGCGCTTGAACTGCTGCAGGAGCGTGAGCGAGTGCAGGTAATCGCCGCCGGGACGTGCATGCTTGTAGAGGCGCGGCACGGTCTCGAGGTTGTGGTTCATGACGTCCGGCGGCGCCGCCGCCAGGATCTCGAGCGCGCGGTCGAGCCGGCCGCGGAAATCCGGCACCAGGACCTCGATGGTGGTATCGGGGCTCGCCGCGCGCACGGCGCGGATGCATTCGACGAAGTGCCGGGCGCCGCCGTCGCGCAGGTCGTCGCGGTCCACGCTGGTGATGACGACGTAGCCGAGCTTGAGCTGCGCGATGGTCTCGGCCAGATGGCGCGGCTCCTCGGCATCGGGGACGAGCGGCCGGCCGTGACCCACGTCGCAGAACGGGCAGCGCCGCGTGCAGATGTCGCCGAGGATCATGAAGGTCGCGGTGCCCTTGCCGAAGCATTCGGCGATGTTCGGGCACGAGGCTTCCTCGCAGACGGTGTGCAGCTTCTGCCGGCGCAGGATGTCCTTGATCTCGTAGAAGCGCGAGCCGGGGCTCGCCGCCCGCACGCGGATCCAGGCCGGCTTCGGCAGGCGCGTGTCGCGCGGCACGATGCGGATGGTCTTCGCGCCGCCTTTGTGCTTTACGCCGGCTTCACGCATTGAGCAGCCTCATGACGTTATCGGCCAGTCGCTGGCCGAGCTCCGCCGGGCTGCCGCGGATGCCAAGGTCGCGCGTCTGCGTCACCCGCAGGCCGGGGAAGCCGCAGGGATCGATGGCGGAGAAAGGCGCGAGGTCCATGTCGACGTTGAGGGCAAGGCCATGGTACGCCCGGCCGCGCGTCACCCGTATGCCGAGCGCGGCCACCTTGGCACCGTCCACATAGACCCCCGGCGCGCCGGGCCGGCGCGCGGCACCCTGGCCCACGAGGTCGATGACCGCCTGCTCGAGCAGGCTGACGAACGGCTTCACCTTGATGCCGCGGCGCGCGAGGTCGACGAGCGTGTAGAGGACCACCTGCCCGGGACCGTGATAGGTCACTTCGCCGCCGCGGTCGCACTGCGCCACCGGGATGCCGTTCGTTACGCGCGCCGGCGCGGCACCCTGTCCCAGCGTGTACACCGGCGGGTGCTCGAGCAGCCATAGCTCATCGGGCGTGCCTTCGTCCCGCGCGCGCGTGAAGGCGCGCATGGCGTCGAGCGTCGCAAGGTAGTCGACGCATCCGAGGCGCCTGATGGCGATGTCGTCGACGATGCTCATAGCACCATCACCACGCCGGGCTGGTCGCACAGCTCCTGGTAGAGCGCGTCGAGCTGCTCGCG
>DASSPL010000407.1:0-11057 GCA_035699685.1 Burkholderiales bacterium
CGAGAAGGTGGCGCCCGGCGTCATCGCGCGCCAGTCGGTGTCGCAGCCGGTGCAGACCGGCCTCAAGGCGATCGACGCCATGGTGCCGGTGGGCCGCGGCCAGCGCGAGCTGATCATCGGCGACCGCCAGACCGGCAAGACTGCGGTGGCGGTGGACACCATCATCAACCAGAAGGGCAAGGATCTCTTCTGCGTGTACGTGGCCATCGGCCAGAAGGCCTCGACCATCGCCAACGTCGTGCGCAAGCTGGAAGAGCACGGCGCCATGGCCTATACCATCGTCGTCGCCGCCTCGGCGTCCGAATCGGCCGCCATGCAGTACATCGCACCGTATTCCGGCTGCACGATGGGCGAGTATTTCCGCGATCGCGGCCAGGACGCGCTCATCATCTACGACGACCTGACCAAGCAGGCGTGGGCGTACCGGCAGGTGTCGCTGCTCCTGCGTCGCCCGCCGGGACGCGAAGCCTATCCGGGCGATGTCTTCTATCTGCATTCCCGCTTGCTCGAGCGAGCCGCCCGCGTGAACCCGGAATACGTCGAGAAGTTCACCAAGGGCGCGGTGAAGGGCAAGACCGGCTCGCTCACCGCGCTGCCGGTGATCGAGACCCAGGCCGGCGACGTGACGGCCTTCGTGCCGACCAACGTGATTTCGATCACCGACGGCCAGATCTTCCTCGAGACCGACCTGTTCAACGCCGGGATCCGCCCGGCCATCAACGCCGGCATCTCGGTATCGCGGGTGGGCGGCGCGGCGCAGACCAAGATCATGAAGCGCCGCGACACCGGTGGCGGCGTGCGCCTGGCGCTCGCGCAGTACCGCGAGCTCGCGGCGTTCGCGCAGTTCGCCAGCGACCTCGACGAGGCCACCCGCAAGCAGCTCGAGCGCGGCCGCATGGTGACCGAGCTGATGAAGCAGCCGCAGTACCAGCCGCTGCAGGTCTGGGAAATGGCGGTCACGCTGTTCGCGGTGAACAATGGCTACTTCGACGACATCGACGTGAAGAAGGCGCTCGCCGCCGAGAAGTCGATGCGCGACTACCTCAAGACCAAGAATGCCTCGCTCGTCAAGACGATGGAGGACAAGAAGGACCTGTCCGGCGATGACGAGAAGGCCTTGCACGAAGCGATCAAGGACTGGAAGAAGAACGGGTCGTTCTAGATGCCGGGCACCAAAGAAATCCGGATGAAGATCCGGAGCGTGCAGAACACGCGCAAGATCACCAAGGCGATGGAGATGGTTGCCGCCTCGAAGATGCGCAAGGCGCAGGAGCGCATGCGCCACGCGCGGCCTTACGGCGAGAAGATCCGCACCGTCGCCGCGCACATCTCGCACGCCAACCCGGAATACCGGCATCCGTTCCTCGTCGACCGCGACAGCGTGAAGCGCGTCGGCATCATCGTCATCACCACCGACAAGGGCCTTTGCGGCGCCCTCAACACCAATCTGCTGCGCTTGGTCCTGAACCAGTACAAGGACTGGCAGGCGCAGGGTGAGGAGGTCGAGGTCTGCGCCATCGGCAACAAGGGCTTCGGCTTCATGCAGCGCATCGGCGCGAAGATCGTGTCGCACGTGGTGCAGCTCGGCGACCGCCCGCAGATGGAAAAGCTGATCGGCGCGGTCAAGGTGATGCTCGACGGCTACAGCTCCGACCGCTTCGACCGCCTGATGCTCGCCTACACCCGCTTCATCAACACCATGAAGCAGGAGCCGGTGATCGAGCAGCTGCTGCCGCTCGCCGGCGAGCGCCTCGGCGCGCCCGAGACGGTATGGGATTACATCTACGAGCCCGAGGCGCGCGGCGTGCTGGACCAGGTGATGACGCGCTACATCGAGGCGCTCATCTACCAGGCCGTGTCCGAGAACATGGCGTCCGAGCAGTCGGCGCGCATGGTGGCGATGAAGGCGGCCTCCGACAACGCGGCGAACCTGATCGACGAGCTGACGCTCATCTACAACAAGAACCGGCAGGCCGGAATTACCAAAGAACTCTCTGAAATCGTCGGCGGCGCAGCCGCCGTCTAGCGGACTAAAGACCAAGAGGCAGGACAGTCATGGCACAAGCACAAGGCACCATCGTTCAGTCCATCGGCGCGGTCATCGACATCGCGTTTCCGCGCGAGCAGATGCCCAACATCTACGACGCGCTGATCCTCGAGGACGCGGGCGACAACGCGCTGGTGGAGAAGGGGCTCACCTTCGAGGTCGAGCAGCAGCTGGGCGACGGCATCGTGCGCTGCATCGCCCTGGGCTCCTCCGACGGCCTGCGCCGCGGCATGAAGGTCAACGCGACCGGCAAGCCGATCTCGGTGCCGGTGGGCAAGGGCACGCTCGGCCGGATCATGGACGTGCTCGGCCGGCCGATCGACGAAGGCGGCCCGATCAAGTCCGACACGCGCCGCTCGATCCACCAGATCGCGCCCAAATTCGACGAGCTGTCGCCCTCGGTCGAGCTGCTGGAGACCGGCATCAAGGTCATCGACCTGATCTGCCCGTTCGCCAAGGGCGGCAAGATCGGCCTGTTCGGCGGCGCCGGCGTCGGCAAGACGGTCAACATGCTCGAGCTGATCAACAACATCGCCACCCAGCACTCCGGCCTTTCGGTGTTCGCCGGCGTCGGCGAGCGCACGCGCGAGGGCAACGACTTCTATCACGAGATGATCGAGGCGGGCGTGGTCAAGCTCGACAACCTCGAGGAGTCGAAGGTGGCGATGGTGTTCGGCCAGATGAACGAGCCGCCGGGCAACCGCCTGCGCGTCGCCCTGACCGGACTTTCGATGGCCGAGAGCTTCCGCGACGAGGGCCGCGACATCCTGTTCTTCGTCGACAACATCTACCGCTTCACGCTGGCCGGCACCGAAGTGTCGGCGCTGCTCGGCCGGATGCCCTCGGCGGTGGGCTACCAGCCGACGCTGGCCGAGGAAATGGGCCGCCTGCAGGAGCGCATCACCTCCACCAAGACCGGCTCGATCACCTCGATCCAGGCCGTGTACGTGCCCGCGGACGACCTGACCGATCCGTCTCCCGCGACCACCTTCGGCCACCTGGACGCGACCGTCGTGCTGTCGCGCGACATCGCGGCGCTCGGCATCTACCCGGCGGTCGATCCGCTCGATTCGACCTCGCGGCAGGTCGACCCGAACACGATCGGCGAGGAGCACTACAGCACGACCCGCGCCGTGCAGGCGACCCTGCAACGGTACAAGGAGCTGCGCGACATCATCGCCATCCTCGGCATGGACGAGCTTTCGCCCGAGGACAAGCTGGCGGTGGCGCGCGCGCGCAAGATCCAGCGCTTCCTGTCGCAGCCCTTCACGGTCGCGCAGAACTTCACCGGCACCCCCGGCAAGTACGTCAGCCTCAAGGACACGATCAAGGGCTTCAAGATGATCGTCGCCGGCGAATGCGACGCGCTGCCCGAGCAGGCGTTCTACATGGTCGGGCCGATCGAGGAAGCCTTCGAGAAGGCGAAGACGCTGAAGTAATGGCTAACACCATCCACGTCGACGTGGTGAGCGCCGAGGAGTCCATCTTCTCCGGCGAGGCCGAGTTCGTCGTGCTGCCGGGCGAGTCCGGCGAGCTCGGCATCTACCCGCGCCATACGCCACTCATCACGCGCATCAAGCCGGGCGCGGTGCGCATCATGCCGGCCGGCGGCGGCGAGGAGCAGCTGATCTTCGTCGCCGGCGGCATCCTCGAGGTGCAGCCCAAGGTGATCACCGTCCTCGCCGACACGGCGATCCGCGGCGCCGATCTCGACGAGGCCAAGGCGAGCGAGGCCCTCAAGCGCGCCGAGGAAGCGCGCGCCAAGGCACAGGACAAGCAGGAGATCGCCGCGGTCGAGGGCGAGCTGGCCATGCTGGCTGCGCAGCTCGCCGCCATCCGCAAGCTGCGCAAGAAGTAGCCGCGTCGCGGTTCCGCGACGCCTGTCGTCGCGACTGCGACTTGAGGTTTGGGCCCTGCCGCCCTGAAATAGTCCGCCAAGATTACGGCCGGTCTGCAATGCCACGCGGCCCGGCTTTGCACAATGACGGAGCCCAAGCAGGAGACCGCATGAAACATATTCTGGATTCCGACTTTCGCTACCGCCCCAGCTTCGATACGGACGTCAAGAAGACGTTTGAAAAAATCCGCCGCCAGCAGCAGCAGGCGAAGGAACAGCAGGCGAAGGACCGCCAGGCCAAGTCCGAAGTGCAGGTGAAGGTCGTCAAGCTCGACCAGCTGAAGAAAGCTAGCGGCAGCGGCTAACCGCGTCCGCAGTGCCCCGGCGCGCTATCCGTTATAGTGCGCCGCGGGGTGGTCTACGATCTGCTCGTCATCGGCGGTGGCATCAACGGCGCCGGAATAGCGCGCGATGCCGCCGGCCGCGGCCTGTCCACGCTCCTGGTGGAGCGCGACGACCTCGCCGGCGCGACCTCGTCGTCGTCGTCGAAGCTGATTCACGGCGGCCTGCGGTATCTCGAGCAGTACGAGTTCAAGCTGGTGCGCGAGGCTCTGGCCGAGCGCGAGATCCTGCTGCGCGTCGCCGGCCACCTGGTATGGCCGGCGCGCTTCGTCATGCCGCACGTGCCGGCTCATTTGCCTGGCGGCAGGCCGCGCTGGATGATCCGCACGGGACTGTTCCTGTACGACCACCTCGCTCGGCGCTCGCTGCTTCCGGGCTCGGCAGCGGTGCGCCTGGACCGGCCGCCGTATTCCTCCGGCCTCAACCCGCAGCTCAGGCACGGGTTCATCTATTCCGACTGCCGGGTCGACGACGCACGGCTGGTGGTGGCGAACGCGCTTGACGCGCGCCTGCACGGCGCCCGCGTGTTGACGCGGACCGAATGCCGCTCGGCCAGGAGACAGGATGGCGTGTGGCGGGCGCGCCTCGGCACCGGCGAGGAGATCGAGGCCCGGGCAGTGGTCAACGCGGCCGGCCCGTGGGTGAAGAAGGTGCTGAACGAGCGCCTCAACCAGCCATCGCGCGACCTCGTGCGCCTGGTGCGCGGCAGCCACATCCTGGTGCCCAAGCTCTACGAAGGCGACCACGCCTTCATCCTGCAGAACGACGATCGCCGGGTGATTTTCATGATCCCGTACGGCGAGCTGCACACGCTGGTGGGGACCACCGACGTGGCGCAGGTCGACGTCGAGTCCGCGCAGCCGAGCTACGACGAGGTCGATTACCTGTGTCGGGCGGTCAACCGCTACCTGGCGAAGCCGGTGCGGCCCGGCGACGTGGTCTGGCGCTACGCCGGCGTGCGACCGCTTTACGACGACGGCAGCAACGATCCGTCCGCCGTGACCCGCGACTACACGCTGCGTGTGGACGACGAAGACGGGGCGGCGCCGGTTGTCTCGGTTTTCGGCGGCAAGATCACCACCTACCGCTGCCTTGCCGAGCACGTGATGGATCGCCTGCGCCCTTATTTCCCCCAGCTGAAGGCGTCCTGGACCGATCGAACGGCGCTGCCCGGCAGCGATTTCGGCAGCCAGACGCGGGAAGCCGCGCGCGACGCGTTCTTCGCGCGCCACCCCGAGGTGCCGACGCCGACGCTGCGCGCCATTTTTCGGCGGCACGGCGCGCGCGCCGATCAGGTCGTCGGGGACGGCAGGCTCGGCGAGGACTTCGGCGCCGGCCTCACCGAGCGCGAACTGCGCTATTTCGTCGACGAGGAGTGGGCGCGCAGCGCAGACGACGTGCTGTGGCGGCGCACGAAATGCGGCCTGCACATGAGCGAGGCGCAGCGCGAACGCGTGCGCCAGGTGCTCGGCAATTGAAGCCGCTGGCCGAGCTCGATGCGGCGCGCGTGCACACGGTGCTGTTCGACATCGACGACACGCTGTCGACCGATGGCCGCATCACGGCGCAGGCCTACGCAGCGCTGGAGCGACTGAAGGACAGCGGCAAGCGCAGCGTCGCGGTCACCGGGCGCCCGGCCGGCTGGTGCGACCACATTGCCCGCATGTGGCCGGTCGACGGCGTGATCGGCGAGAACGGTGCGTTCTACTTCCGCTTCCATGACGGGCGACTCGAGCGGCGCTATCGCGAGCCGCCGGAAGCGCGGCTGCGAAATCGCGAGCGGCTCGCCGCCATCGCGCAGGAAATCGTGCAGGCCGTGCCGGGCTGCGCGGTAGCCGCCGACCAGGCGTATCGCGAGACCGATCTCGCCATCGATTATCGCGAGGACGTGCCCGCTTTGCCGCTCGAGGCCGCCGAGCGGATCGCCGAGCTGATGCGCCGCGCCGGCCTGCATGCCAAGGTGAGCTCGATCCACGTCAACGGCTGGTTCGGCGACTATGACAAGCTCGCCATGGCGCGCCAGCTCTTCGCCGAAGCGTTCCTGCTCGACCTCGACCGGGTGAGCGCCGACGTGGTCTACGTCGGCGACTCGCCCAACGACTCGCCGATGTTCGGCTACTTCCCCCGCTCCGTCGGCGTGGCCAACGTGCGGCGCTTCGCCGGCCGCATGGCTGCCTTTCCGGCATACGTGACGCAGGCTGAGGCGGGCGCCGGCTTCGCCGAAGTCGCGGCGCATCTGCTCGCCTCGTGACGGAATGGCTGGCCTACCTCGGCACAGGGGCGCTGGTCGGCTTTGCCGCCGGCCTGCTCGGCATCGGCGGTGGCGCGGTGATGGTGCCGCTTCTCGTCTGGGTGTTCACGACCCACGGCCTGCCGGCGGCACACGTCGTCCACATCGCGCTCGGCACCGCGCTCGCCGCGATGGTGTTCACCTCGGTTGCCAGCATGCGTGCGCATCATGCGCACGGCGCCGTGGACTGGGCGATCGCGCGCGCCATGTCGCCGGGCATGCTGGCCGGCTCGTTCATCGCCGCCCTCATTGCGGGATTCATACCGACGCGGCCGCTCGCGCTCGCGTTCACCCTCCTCGTCTTCGCGGCCGCGACGCAGATCCTGCTCGACGTAAAGCCGCCGAGTAGCCGCGATCTTCCGGGGCCTGCCGGTCTCTTCGGCGCGGGCGCGGTCATCGGCGCGGTGTCGAGCCTGCTGGCCGCGGGCGGCGCATTCATGACGATCCCGTTCCTCGCGTGGTGCCGGGTGCCGCTGCGCCGCGCGATCGGCACGGCGGCTGCGAACGGCCTGCCGATCGCCATCGCGGGGACCGCCGGCTACGTGCTGAACGGCATGCGTACCCCCGGGCTGCCCGGGGCAAGCATCGGCTACGTCTACCTGCCCGCGCTGGCGCTCGTGGTCACCACCAGCATGCTCGCTGCGCCGCTCGGCGCGCGTGTCGCTCACCGGCTGCCGATCAAGCGGCTGCGCACGCTCTTCGCGATGCTGCTCTACATCTTCGCCATCCGCATGCTGGTCAGCGTCTGGTAATCAGAGCTGGTAGTCGGCGATCCAGTGCTCGGCGATGAGCGGGTCGACCACCGAGCGGGTCTCCAGGTGCGCGGGATGGTGGTGATACGCCTCGAGCGCGCCGCGGCTCTCGAAATCGCACACCAGCGCGAAATCGACGGCGCGACGGCCGCTGTTGAAGCTGCGCCCGACCTCCACGCTCGTCAGTCCTGGGATGCGGCCAACCTGGGCTTCCAGGGTTCTTCGGATGAGGGCGAAGTCGGCGTCCGCGGATTTCAGGCGCCAGAGCACGATATGCCTAATCATCGGCGTTAAACTGCGGCCTTTTCATTGGAAGCGCAACCCGTGGCAGGCCCTCTTTCGCACATCCGCGTCCTCGACCTTTCCCGCGTGCTGGCAGGACCGTGGGCCGGGCAGAACATGGCCGACCTCGGCGCCGAAGTGATCAAGGTCGAGCGGCCCGGTCCGGGCGACGATTCGCGCGCGTTCGGCCCGCCCTGGATCAAGGACGCGCAAGGGCGCGACACCAAGGACTCGGCTTACTTCACCTCCGCCAACCGCGGCAAGAAGTCGATCACCCTCAACATCGCCGTGGCCGAGGGACAGGCGATCGTGCGCAAGCTCGCGGCGCGTTCCGACGTGCTGATCGAGAACTACAAGCACGGCGATCTCGCGCGCTACGGCCTGGGTTACGAGGACCTGCGCAAGATAAACCCGCGCCTCATCTACTGCTCGGTCACGGGCTTCGGCCAGACCGGTCCCTACCGTGAGCGCCCGGGGTACGACTTCATGATCCAGGGCATGGGCGGGATGATGAGCGTCACCGGCGAGCCGGACGACGCGCCCGGCGGCGGACCGCAGCGCGCCGGCGTGCCGATCGCCGACATCATCACCGGCATGTACGCGTCGATCGCGATCTGCGCGGCGCTCGCCCATCGCGCGGAGACCGGCGTCGGGCAGCACCTGGACCTCGCGCTGCTCGATTCGCAGATCGCGCTGCTCGCCTACCAGAACACGAACTACTTCGCGACCGGCGTGGCGCCGAAGCGCATCGGCAACCTGCATCCGAACATCGTGCCTTACCAGCCTTTCCGCACGAAGGACGGCGCGGTGATCCTGGCCTGCGGCAACGACAACCTGTTCCGCAAGTTCTGCGAAGCCGCCGGGCAGCAGGCGCTCGCGTCGGACGCGCGCTTCGCCAGCAACGGCAAGCGCGTGGAGAACCGCGCCGAGCTGACGCGGCTGCTGGGAGAAGTATTCCGCCAGCGCACGACGGCCGAGTGGGTCGATCTGCTGGAAAAGGCCGGCGTGCCGAACGGCCCGATCAACGACATCGCGCAGGTGTACGCCGAGCCGCAGGTCAAGGCGCGCGGCATCCGCGTCGACATGGACCATCCCGTCGCGGGCAGGCTGCCCACCGTGGCGAGCCCGATGCGCTTCTCGGAAACCTCGGTGGAATACAGGCGTGCGCCGCCCACCCTGGGGCAGCACACGGATGAAGTACTGAAGGGACTGCTGGAGATGAGCGACGCGGAGCTCGATCGGCTCCGCGCCGCAAGAGTGATCTAGCTTAGTTGTCTACTTTGGCGCCGGCGTCCTTCACGACCTTCGCCCATTTCGCGATCTCGGCCTTGACGATCTTCTCCATCTCGGCCGGCGGCATGCCGCCCGCGTCCGCCCCCTGCTCGGCCCAGATGCGCTTCAGGTCCGGGTGCTCCATCGCCTTGACGATCTCCCTGTACATGCGCTCCTTGATCGCCGGCGGCGTGCCCTTGATGGCCCACACGCCGTACCAGGTGCGTACTTCGTAGCCCGGCACGCCCGCTTCCGCGACGGTCGGGACGTTCGGCAGGACCGGATTGCGCTTGTTGCTGGTGATGGCGAGCGGGATGAGCTTGCCCGCCTTGATCTGCACCGACGAGGTGCCCATGCCGTCGAACGCGAGGTCCACCTGCCCGGCGAGCAGATCGACCATCAGCGGTCCCGCGCCCTTGTAAGGCACGTGCACGAGCTGCGTTGCCGTCATGGTCTTGAACAGCTCGACCGAAAGATGGTGCGTGGTACCGCTGCCCGCGGAGCCGTAGTTCAGCTTGTCGGGGTTGGCCTTGGCGTAGTCGATCAGCTCCTTGAGCGTCCTCAACTTATCCTTGTGCTTCGGATGGACGACGACGACGTTGGGGACGAAGGCTGCGATCGTGACCGGCTCGAAGTCCTTTTCCAGGCTATAGGGCAGCCGGGTGTAGAGGCTCTCGGCGATCGTGTGGTGCACGGCGCCGAAGAACCAGTTGTAACCGTCGGCCGAGCGCTTCGCCGCGTTGGCCGCGCCGACCGTGCCGCCCGCGCCGCCCTGGTTCTCGATCAGCGCCTGCTCGCCGAGCTGCTGCGAAAGCTTGGCGGCGATCGGCCGCGCGAACGTGTCCGTGCCGCCGCCGGCGGGGAACGGGTTCAGGAAGATCATCGGCTTGGTCGGCCAGGACTGCGCGATGGCGACCGAAGATGCGGCCAGTGCGCACGCCGCGACGGCGCGCGCGAAATGCTTCAGCTTCATACCTCCTCCTATGGATCTAAGTATTTTGAACGACCGATCGTACTCTATCCTCGTGCTACGCGACTTTCCTCGACGGCGTGCGCGCGCAGCTGGCGAGGTAGTCCATCGCCGCGCGCACGCCTTCCTTCTTCACCGGCACGGCGGCGAGCTCGAGTCCCATCTCCACTCCGGCGAGCGTGCCCATCAGCGCGAGGTCGTTGAAATCCCCCAAGTGGCCGATGCGGAACACCTTGCCGGCGAGCTTGCCGAGCCCCGTGCCGAGCGACATGTCGAAAGCTTCGAGGATGGTCTTGCGCGCGCGGTCGGCGTCGTGGCCTGCCGGCATCAACACCGCGGTGAGCGACGGCGAGTATTCGCGGGCATCGAGCGCCAGGACTTCGAGGCCCCACGCGCGTACCGCTCGACGCGTGGCTTCGGCGTGGCGCTGGTGGCGCGCAAACACCGCGTCGAGGCCCTCCTCGTCCAGCAGCATCTTGAGCGCCTCGCGCAGGCCGTAAAGAAGGTTGGTGGCCGGCGTGTATGGGAAATAGCCGCCGCGTCCGTTGGCGATCATCTCGTCCCAGGCCCAATAGCTGCGCGGCAGGCGCGCGGCCTTCGACGACTCGAGCGCCTTCGGCGAAACACAGTTGAAGGAAAGGCCCGGCGGCAGCATGAGTCCCTTCTGCGAACCGGCGACCGTGACGTCGACGCCCCATTCGTCGTGGCGGTAGTCGATCGAGGCGAGCGAGGAAATGGTGTCGACCATGAAAAGCGCCGGATGCCCGGCGCCGTCGAGGGCGCGGCGGACCTCGTCGATGCGCGAAGTGACGCCGGTCGAGGTCTCGTTGTGGACCACGCAGAGCGCCTTGATCGACTTCTGCGCGTCGGCGCGCAGGCGCTTCTCGATCGCTTCCGGATCGGCGCCGTGGCGCCAGTCGCCCGGCAGGAACTCGACCTTCAGGCCGAGCTTCGCCGCCATCTTCTGCCAGAGGCTGGCGAAATGGCCGGTCTCCGCCATGAGGACATGGTCGCCGGGCGAGAGCGTGTTCACGAGCGCGGCTTCCCACGCACCGGTGCCTGAGGCGGGATAGATCACCACCTCGCCGCGCGTCGTCTTGAAGACGCGCTTCATGCCGCCGAGCACGGCCTTGCCGAGCTCGCCGAACTCCGGTCCGCGATGGTCCATCGTCGCCGCGTCGATCGCGCGCAGCACGCGGTCCGGG
>DASSPL010000408.1:0-9601 GCA_035699685.1 Burkholderiales bacterium
ACGCGCATGTCGAGCGACAGGAGCTTGCACAGGCCGTCGAGCGGGCGCGGGTACTCCCCGGATAGCCAGACGGAGTAGGGCCGCGTCACCCCGTCGGGCAGGGTGATCTCCTTCAGGCCGAGGACGAAGTCGTCGCCAGTGCGCGGGTTGAAGACGTCGACGGTCCACGAGATGGTGCCGTCGGGGCCGGTCTTCGGCTCCTTGAGGGCGAACATCGCCTCCATCACCGGCGACGAGCCCTGCTCGGCGGCCAGCTTGAACTGGTCGTCGGCCATGCCGGCGTAGAGCTGCTCGACGCGCCAGCGGATGATCTGGGCGAAGGCCGACACCACCGAGGGCATCAGCTTCTTCTCGCCGCGCGGCGGGAAGGGCATGTCGAAGGCGTCGTCGCCGCGCGTCTTGGCCAGCGCGTCGAGCTTGAGCTTCAGCCATTCGCGGTCGTTGGCGCGCATGTCCATGGAGAGCGACTTGGCGAGCGCGCCGAGGCCGCGCGGCTGCTCGCTGCCGTTGACCCAGACCTCGAACGGATGCTTGATGCCGTTCTCGACGTGGCCGACGAACACCGCGAAGCGGTACTGCGGATGCTCGACCATGTAGGTCCACGCCGGATTGCCGGCCGACAGGTCCGGCCGGCCGGGCCAGCGCAGCGACGCCAGCACCGGCGCCGGCACCGACTTCACCGACAGGCGGCGGTTGACGTCGTCCTGGACGAAGTCCTGCGGCGTCTCCTTGCCCACGGAGAGCACCGAGCCCAGCACCTTGTTCGGCCGGTAGGTGGCGAGGCCCTTCAGGCCCGACTTCCAGGCGTGGAAATAGAGGTCCTGGAACTCGCCGTAGGGGTAGTCCTCCGGCACGTTGACCGTCTTGGAGATGCTGGTGTCGACGTAGGGCGCGACCGCCGCCACCATCTGCTCGTGCGACCGCGCGGTCAGCTCGAGCGCGGTGACGAAGTAGGGCGGCAGCTTCTCGGTATCGCCCCCCATGGCCTTGTACCGGCGCCAGGCATGGTCCTCGACCGGGAACTCCTTCATCGTCCCGTCGGGCATGCGCTTCTTGCGGATGTAGGTCCACGAGAAGGGCGGCTCGATGCCGTTGGAGGCGTTGTCGGCGAAGGCGAGGCTGATCGTGCCGGTGGGCGCGATCGACAGCAGGTGCGAATTCCTCAGCCCGTGCTTGCGGATCAGGGCCTTGATCTCCTCCGGCAGGCGGGTCGCGAACGACGTGCCGGAGAGGTAGAGATCGGCGTTGAACAGCGGAAACGCGCCGCGCTCGCGCGCGAGCTCCACGGAGCCGCGGTAGGCGGCGTCGCGCATCGCCTCCGAGATGCGCGAGGCCATCTGGCGCGCCTCCTCGGTGTCGTACTTGAGGCGCAGCATGATCAAGGCGTCGCCCAGCCCGGTGAATCCCAGGCCGACGCGGCGCTTCGCCATCGCCTCCTTGTGCTGCTGCTCGAGCGGCCAGGCGGTCACCTCGAGCACGTTGTCGAGCATGCGGATCGACACCTCGACGGTCTTGGCGAAATGCGCGAAGTCGAAAGCCGCCTTGTCGGTGAACGCCCCGGTGACGTATTTCGTGAGATCGATCGATCCGAGGCAGCAGCAGCCGTACGGCGGCAGGGGCTGCTCGGCGCACGGATTGGTCGCCTCGATCGTCTCGCAGTAGTTGAGGTTGTTGTCGCGGTTCATGCGGTCGAGGAACAGGATCCCCGGCTCCGCGTGGTCGTACGTCGAGCGCATGACCTGGTCCCACAGGTCGCGCGCGCGCACCTTCCGGTAGACCCACAGCCCGTCCGCCCGCTGATGGCCGTCCTTCGACGGCCGGGCGCGATGCACCAGCTCGAATTCCTGGTCTTTCTCCACCGCCAGCATGAACTCGTCGGTGACGCCGACGGAGATGTTGAAGTTGGTGAGGTCGCCCTGGTCCTTGGCGTGGATGAAGTCCTCGATGTCGGGGTGGTCGCAGCGCAGCACGCCCATCTGGGCGCCGCGGCGCGAGCCCGCCGACTCGACCGTCTCGCACGAGCGGTCGAAGACCCGCATGTAGGAGATCGGACCGCTTGCGCGCGAGCGGGTGCCCTTCACCTCGGCGCCCTTGGGGCGGATCGAGGAGAAGTCATAGCCCACGCCGCCGCCGCGGCGCATGGTCTCGGCGGCCTCCAGCAGGGCGGTGTAGATGCCCGGGCGGCCGTCCACCACCTCGGAAATGGAATCGCCCACCGGCTGCACGAAGCAGTTGATGAGCGTGGCCTGCATCTGCACGCCCGCCGCCGAGGCGATGCGTCCGGCGGGGATGAAGCCGTCGATCTGCGCCTGCAGGAAGCGTCGCTCCCAGGTGGCGCGGCGGTCTTCCGGCTCGACCTGGGCGAGGGCGCGGGCTACCCGGCGGCGCACCTCGTCGATGCTGGCTTCATTGTTCTTGGCGTACTTCTCGAGCAGGGTGTCGCGGCAGATCTCCTGCTCGCGGACGGGGGATTGAATCGCGGTGGTCATAGGCAGGTGGAAAAATATACAGCACGAGGGGTGGGGTCAACCCACCCTCGTAACCCCTTCATTTCGTGGAGAAGCTATCCGGCCTGGGTGGCCGGCTGGTGGTCTTCGGCGGTCCGGGCGGCCTTTCCGCCGGCCGCGCCCTTGTCCTTGCTCTCGGCGGCGCGGCGCGCCTGCTTGAGCAGGTCGGCCACCTCGTTGTGCCCCATGCGCAATGCCAGCTCGATCGGGGTATCGCCTTCCTTGGTGGTCTGCGCGGCGTCGGCGCCGTTGCGGATCAGCAGCTCGATCATGGGCGCGCTGCCCTTCATCGCGGCGTAGGCGAGCGGCGTGTAGCCGTTGTCGTGGTGCAGGTTGGGGTCGAAGTTCATCGACAGCACCTTCTGAGCATAGACCAGGTTGTTCTTCTCGATGGCATAGAACAGCGCCTTGATGCCTTCCGGGCTCTTTTCGCGCGGCCGCGGCTCGAGGCCGGTCGGCAGCAGCTTGATGACGTAGTTGATGAGGCCCACGCCCACCAGCGCGACCAGCGACAGCACGATCGGCACGCGCGAGATGTTGAGGCCTTCGGCGATCTGCTCCGGCATGTTGGCGCCGGCGATCAGCAGCACCACCGCGACGAACAGGCCGAATTTCAGGTAGAGGAACAGGCCGATGATGACGGCGATGGCGAGCACCGCGAGCAGCGTGGTGTGGCTGACGCCGAGCGTTTCCTCGACATATTCGTGCGGCAGGTTGGCCAGTACCGCGGTGATCGTGATGAGACCCATCAGGATCAGCTCGCGGATGCGCAGCCGGGTCAAAAAGTCGAGCTTTTCCTTCCCTTCGGCCATCGATTCCCCCTGTGTCCTACCCCCGTTTGGTCGGAATTCTGAGGGTTTAGCGACGGGTCTTCAAGCTAAAATTTATCAATGTCGAAGGCTTTCGTTAGGGAAGACGCGGCCGAGCCCGAGACTGGCGAGATCGCCGAGCCGGCGGCCCCTTCGACCGGAAAAAATTACATGACCCCGGCCGGATTCGAGCGCCTGCAGGCCGAAAAGAAGCGGCTCCTGGAAGTCGAGCGGCCCGAAGTGGTGAAGGCCGTCGCCTGGGCGGCGTCGCTCGGCGACCGCTCCGAAAACGCCGATTACATCTACGGCAAGCGCCGGTTGCGCGAGATCGACCGCCGCGTGCGCTTCCTCATCAAGCGCCTCGAGTCGGCCGAGGTTGTCCAGTCGTCCGGCCGCGATACCGACCAGGTGTTCTTCGGCGCGCGGGTCACGGTGACGGGCGCCGCGGGAGAAAGAACCGTCCGCATCGTCGGCATCGACGAGGTCGACCCGGCACAGGGCTGCGTCTCCTGGGTGTCGCCCATTGCCAAGGCCCTCCTCAAGGCGCGCGAGGGCGACACGGTGACGCTGCGCACCCCGGCGGGAGAAGAAAAGCTCGAAATCCTGGAGGTCACCTACCCATGAGCATGGCCAAGGAATTCCGCGAATTCGCCGTCAAGGGCAACGTCGTCGACCTTGCCGTCGCGGTGATCATCGGCGCCGCGTTCGGCAAGATCGTGGCTTCCTTCGTCGCCGACATCGTCATGCCGCTCGTCGGCCTCGCGCTCGGCGGCGTGAGCTTCGAGGCGCTCGCCGTGCAGGTCGGCGACGCGCGCGTCCAGTACGGCAAGTTCATCCAGACCCTGGTCGACTTCCTGATCATCGCGTGGGTCATCTTCCTCGCCGTGAAGCTCATCAACCGCTTCAAGCGCAAGGAGGAGGCGAAGCCGGCGCCGCCGCCGCGCGAGGTGCAGCTGCTCGAAGAGATCCGCGACCTGCTGAAGAACCGGACGAAGTCATAAACAAACGCCCGTGCCGGCCCGTATGATCGGCCGGTGTCCTCGGCATTCGTCTTCGAAGGGCTGAAGATGCACCTCAAGGCGCGCGGCATGACGTACGCCGACGTCGCGCGCGGCCTGAAGATCTCCGAGCCGACCGTCAAGCGCATCTTCGCGCGCCGCAACTGCGATCTGCGCCGCCTGCAGGCGCTGTGCGAGTTCATCCAGGTCGACCTCGCCGAGCTGGCGCGCGGCCTGCCGCGGCACGACCGCTTCATCCACCGCCTGACTCGCGAGCAGGAAGAGGAGCTGATGGCCGATACGCGCCTGTTCATCGTCGCCGTGTGCGCCATCCACCAGATGCGCGTCGAGGACATCACCGCGATCTACGACATCGACACCGCCGAGTGCGTGCGGCTGCTGCTGCGGCTGGAGAGAATCGGCATCCTCGAGCTGCACGAGAACAACCGGATTCGGCTCCGCCTCGCGCGCACCTTCGCGTGGATCCCCGACGGGCCGATCATGCGCTACGCCAAGTCGGAGGTCGGGCACTTCTTCGACTACCCCTTCGCCGGGCCGGGGCAGCTGATGCGCATGATCACCGTGCGCATCTCGCGCGACGCGCAGGCCGCGCTGGTCAAGCGGCTGGAGGAAGTGGCTCGCGAGTACAACGACCAGCACAGCGCCGACGCCCGCCTGCCGCTCGCGGAGCGCCACCAGATCAGCGTGCTGGTCGCGGCGCGGCCTTGGGAGCCGGAGTCCTTCAAAGCCTTACGTAGGAAGCGCCGAAGCTGATCTGCCGACCCCCTGACAAGGGGTCGTGAGCCGGAGGCGAACGGGGGGTTAAATTTTCTAGAACCAACCCCCCGCTCACTGCGTTCGCTTCCCCCCTTGACAGGGGGGCGGCGGAAAAAACACCTTACTTTTTGAAGTCGCCTGCGGTGACCAGGCTGACCTTCGCCGGGTCGATGTATTTCTTCAGCGCGGCGTGCACCTCGGCCGGCGTGAGCGCGGCGATCTTCGACTCGAGCTCGATGTCCCAGGCGAAGGTGCGCTTGAGGAAAAGGTAGGCGGCGATGCGGTTGGCGAGCGAGCGGTCCTGGGTGCGCGCGAGGCGCCGCGCCTCGAGCAGGCCCTTCTTGCCGGCCTCGACCTCGTCGGCGCTGAAGCCTTCCTTCACCGCGCGCTCGACTTCCTCGCGGATCGCCTTCTCGACGCGCTCGCGGTTCTGCGGCGCGTAGATCGCCGAGAAGCGGAAGGACCCGGCGTCGTCGAGCTGGCCGGCGGTGAAGCCGGAATAGGTGCTGTAGGAGAGGCCTTCCTTCTCGCGCACCCGCGCCGGCAGGCGCGAGGTCGAGGTGCCGCCGAGCAGGTAGTTGGCGAGCAGCAGCGCCGGGAAATCTGGGTCGACGTCGCGCATGCGCACGTTGCCGCCGCCGCGCAGCACCGCGTTCGCCTTGTCGGGCGTGACGACCTCGTCCTTCACCGCCGGACGGTCGAAGTGCCGGTGCGGCACGCGCGTGAACGGGTGCGGCGACTTCCATGAACCGAAGAGCTCCTCTACGGCCCTGGTCACCGTGGCCGGATCGAACTCGCCGACCATCGCGAAGTCGGCGCCGGTCGCACCGACCAGGTCGCGGTAGCAGGCCTGGGCGTCCTTGAGCGTGGTGCGGCGGATCCACTCCAGCCGCTCTTCCAGCGTCGGCGTGTAGTGGCGGTGGCCCGGCGGGTAAGGGTCGAGGTGCCTGGAGAGCCGCACCTCGGCGTTGGCGCCGGGATCGGACAGCTGCGCCTGCGTCGAGGTGAGCGCCGCGCGCTTCAGCTCCTCGAACTCGCTCGGCGGGAACGACGGCTCGCGCAGCGCCTCGGCGACCAGCCGCAGCGCCGGCACGAAGTTCTCGCCGCGCACCTCGATCGTCGCGCCGTCGAGCGACACCGACACGCGCGCGTTCAGCTTCTCGAACGCTTCCTTCAGCTCCTCGCGGTTCCTGCGCTTGGTGCCGCGCATCAGCATCTGCCCGGCGAACTCGCACGCCACCTCGCGGTTCATCAGGGTCTTCTCGTCGCCGTAGTGCAGCGTGAGCGAGGCGACGACGCGGCCGCCGCGCGTCTGCTTCGGCAGGAGGGCGGCCTTGATGCCGTTGGCCAGCGTGCGGCGCTGCAGGCGCGACTCGATATTCTTCGGCGAGGGATCGAACGCCTCGCCAAGGCGCACCTGGTCGCCACCCTTGTAGCTCTCAACCATCCTGGTGACGTCCGGCACCGGCGGGATCTCGGCGCGGTCCGGGCGCTCGGTGGGCACGAAGCTGCCGACCACGCGGTTGGCCGGCTTGAGGTAGGTGTCGGCGACGCGCTGCACGTCGGCGACCGTCACCTTGCGCAGCTGGTCGCGGTAGAGGAAGAAAAGCCGCCAGTCGCCGATCGCCTGGTTCTCCGACAGGACGCTGAGCAGCTGGCTGTTGTCGAGCTGCGCGCGCTCGATGTCGTTCATGAGGCGCGTGCGCGCGCGCTCGACCTCCTGCGCGGTGACCTTGGCCTGCTTCACGCCCTCGACGACGTCGATCAGCGCCGCGCGCGCCTTGGCCAGGTCGCCGTCCTTCGCCACCTGCGCGCCGAAGAACATGTAGCCGGGGTCGTGCAGCTGCCGCTCCGCGCCGAACGTGCTCGCGGCGATGCCTTTCTGCACCAGCGCACGGTGCAGCCGGCCGGCGGGCGTGTCGCCGAGGATCTGCACCAGGATGTCGATCGCCGGGTAGTCGGGGTGGCTGCCCGCGGCGATGCGATATAGCACCGCGGCCATCTGCTGGTCGCCGATGCGCGCAAGCGTCACGCTGCGCTCGCCGTCCTGCGTCGGCTCCTGGGTGTAGAAGCCCGGCAGCGCGCGCGCCGGCTTCGGGATCGGGCCGAAGTGCCTGGCAACGAGCTCGAGCGCCTTCGCCTCGTCGAAGCGGCCGCCGATCAGGAGCACCGCGTTGTCGGGCTGGTACCAGGTGCGGTAGAAGGCCTGCAGCTTGTCGATCGGCACCTTCTCGAGGTCGGTGCGCTCGCCGATGATCGGGTTGCCGTAGTTGTGCCACGGGAAGGCGAGCTGCTGCATGCGCTGGAAGAGCACCGAGCCGGGATTGTTCTCGCCCATCTCGAACTCGTTCCTCACCACGGTCATCTCCGAGTCGAGGTCCTCCTTCGACACGCGCGAGTTCACCATGCGGTCGGCTTCCATCGCCAGCGCCCACTCGAGGTTGGCGTCGGTCGCCGACAGAGTCTCGAAATAGTTGGTGCGGTCGTTCGACGTCGTGCCGTTCCAGCGCGCGCCGCGGCGCGTGAGCTCGGCCTTCACGTCGGGGAAGTTCTTCGAGCCCTTGAACAGCAGGTGCTCGAGCAGGTGCGCCATGCCTTTCTCGCCGTAGCCTTCATGGCGCGAGCCGACCAGGTACACGATGTGCACGGTCACCGTGTCGGCGCCCGGATCGGGCAGTGTCAGCACCCGCAGCCCGTTGGCCAGTCGGTGCTCGGTCACGCCCTCGATCGAAACGACACGCTGCGGCTGCTGCGCGAGCGCGGCCGCCGTCCACAGGACGAGCAGCGCGAGACCAAGTTGTCGGATCAGAGGAGCCAGTGGAAGAGATGGAATGCGGCGAGGCCGGCGACAATCGTAACGAAGGTCACCCGCCAGCGCCAAGCCACAGCGATTGCGACAGCCCCCGCCAGCATTCGTTCATTCGCGTCCTGCCCGAGCGCGAGCTCCGGCGCCCAGATCGCGGTCAGCACCGCCGCCGGGACGTAACGCAGCGCGCGACGCAGGAATTCCGGGGTTCGCACCCCCGGCGGCAGAACCAGGAACGACGCGCGCAGCGCCAGGGTCACCAGCGCCATCCCCACGATCGTGAGGGCAAGGGTCATCGCCAGCTCTTCTCGAACAGGAGCCCGGTGGCGATGCCGGCGATGGCCGCCGCCATGATCGACATCTTGAGCGGCAGGGCGTGCAGGGCGATGACGGTGATGCCCGCCACCAGCGCCGCCGCGACCATGGCGCGGTCGCGCAGGAGCGGGATGGTCATCGCGATGAAGGCGAGCGGGGCGGCGAACTCGAGGCGCCACGAGGCCGGCACGCCCGCGCCGATCAGGATGCCGGCCGCCACCGCGAGCTGCCAGCCGATCCACACCACGACCGCGGCGCCCATGAAGTAATCCCTGAGATTGCCGCGCCGCTCGGCGGCGCGCATCAGCGTCAGGCCGTAGACGTTGTCGGCCGTCATGTAGGCCATCAGCAGCCGCCAGCGCAGCGGCTCGTGGGCGAAATGCAGGCGCAGCGACGCGCTGTACATCATGAAGCGCAGGTTGATGAAGACGGTGGTGAGCACCACCAGCAGCGCCGGCGTGCCGGAGGCGAGCAGCTGCGCCGACGCCACCATCGAGGCGCCGGCGAAGACGATCACCGACATCAGCATGGCGGCGAGCGGCGGGATGCCGCTCGCGACCATCGCCACGCCGGTGATGACGCCGAAGGCGCCGACGCCGAGCAGCACGGGCAGCGCGGCCCGCGCCCCGGCTATGAACTCACTTTTGAGCGCGATGTTGTTGGATGCAGGCCTTCAGCTCGTCGCCGCTTTTGCCCTTGCACGCGTCGCGGATCTTCTCGCGGCGCGCCGAGCGCTCCTTGAGGCGCGTTTCGCACGCCGCGGGATCCCTGGCATCGGCGCAGGCCTGCTTCTGCATGCACTCGCGCGCCTCGGCGCCCTGCTTTCCTTCGCACGCCTTGCGCGTCTTCTCGTGCGCCTCGCGCACCTTCGCCGCGCGCTCGTTGCACGCCTTGGGGTCGGCCGCATGGGCGCACATCTCGCGGCGCATGCACTCGCGCGCCTCGTCGCCCTTCCTGCCCTCGCAGGCCTTGCGCGCCTGCTCGTGCGCGGCCTTCATCTTCGCGTGGCGCTCCGATTTGGCCTCCTGGGCGAGGGCCGGGCCGGCCGCGAGCAGGGCGGCGAAAAGGATCGTGGTGGAGAGTCTCATGAGATCCTCAACGTTCCGCGGCGGGGGCCGGCCGACCGGCAGATGTAACGCTTTGTTTCAGCCCAGCTGCTTCAGCATGGTGTTGGCGTCGGAAACCTCGAACTTGCCCGGGCCCTCGACGTTGAGCTGCTTCACCACGCCGTCGTCCACCAGCATGGAAAAGCGGTTCATGCGCGTGCCCATGCCGCGCGCGTTGAGATCCAGCTCGAGGCCGAGCGCCCGGGTCCATTGCGCGCTGCCGTCGGCGAGGAAGCGGATCTTGCCGAGCGCCTTCTGGTCGCGGCCCCAGTGGGCCATGACG
>DASSPL010000409.1:0-3902 GCA_035699685.1 Burkholderiales bacterium
GGTGCTTGGCGGCGCGCGCGAGGCGCGCGAGCGCCGGATGGATCGGGTTCATGCCAGCCCCTCCATGAGTTGCACGTCGACCGGCTCGCCGGCCTTGACCGCGCCGCGCCCGTGCTCGAGCACGATGAAGCAGTTCGCCTCGGACATCGAGCGCAGCACGCCCGAGCCCTGCTGCCCGGTGGTGCGCACGCGCCACTCGGTTCCCTCCCGGAACAGGATGCCGCGCTGGTATTCGGTGCGTCCCGGCACCTTCCGCATGCTCTCCGCCGCGATGGCGCGCAGGAGCGGGATCGCGCCGTCGTCGCGCCGCCCCGAAAGGTATAGCAGCGCGTCGCGCACGAACTGGTAGAAAGTCACCATCACCGCCACCGGGTTGCCGGGCAGGCCGAAAAGCCAGGCGTCCCCGATCCGGCCGAAGGCCATCGGCCGGCCGGGACGCATGGCGATCTTCCAGAACAGCACCTCGCCCAGCTTCGCCATCAGCGCCCTGACGAAGTCGGCCTCGCCGACCGACACGCCGCCGGTGGTGATCACCGCATCCGCCTCGGCCGCTTTCCTGAACATCCTTTCGAGCTCCGCCGGGTCGTCGCGCACGACGCCGAGGTCGATGATCTCCACCCCCAGGCGCGAAAGCATGCCGTGCAGCGTGTAGCGGTTCGAGTCGTACACCTCGCCTTCCTTGAGCGGCGTGCCGATCGACGCCAGCTCGTCGCCGGTGGAGAAGAACGCGACGCGCAGCTTCCGCTTCACCCGCACCTCCCCGATGCCGAGCGAGGCGATGAGGCCGAGCTCCGCCGGGCGCAGGAATTTGCCGTCCGCGAGCACCGGAACGCCGACCTTGAGGTCCTCGCCCGCGTAGCGCACGTTCTGCGCCCGCTTCTGCCCGGGCGGGACGCGGATGCGGTCGGCCTCGCGCTTCACCACCTCCTGGATGACGACCGTGTCGGCCCCCGCCGGCATCACCGCGCCGGTCATGATGCGCACGCACTCGCCTTCGCCCACGGTGCCGTGAAACGGCTTGCCGGCGAGCGCCGTGCCGATCTCGCGCAAAGGCCTTTCGATGTCAGCGAAGCGCACCGCATACCCGTCCATCGCCGAGTTGTCGTGCGCCGGCACGTTGATGCCGGGCACGATGTCCTGCGCGAGCACGCGGCCGAGGGCGTCGCGAATCGGGATCAGCTCCGTAGCAGCGATCGGCGTTATGCACGCGCGGATCGCCGCGCACGCCTTGTCGACGCGCAGCGCGTCGGGGTCGTAGCCCTCCAGGCCGCTGACGATCTGGATGATGCGCTTCACGCCCGGCCGAGCTCCTCGAGCGTGTTGATGTTGCGGAACGCGTCGGCCTCGTCGTCGAAACCGACCTCGACGACCTTCAGCGACGCGTACCACGCGTCGATCTTGCGCCCGCCGCCCTTCAGAAAGTCCTCCAGGTTCGGCGCGACGCTCTTGCGCACCAGGGCGAACACCGGATGCGGCTGGTCGCCGGTCTTGGCAACCGCAAGATCGTTGCCGCCGAGCTGCGCGCTCAGGCGCGCGACCAGGTCGGCCGGGAGGAAGGGTGAATCGCACGGCACGGTGACGGCGAGCGGGTGCGACGCTGCGCGCAGGCCGGCGTGCAGCCCGGCGAGCGGGCCGGCGAAGCCGCCGATGGCATCGCTCACCACGGGATGACCGAAGGCGCGGTAGCGCTCGAGATTCTGGTTCGCGTTGATCACGATCTCGTGGACCTGCGGCGCGAGCCGCGCCAGCACGTGCTCGATCATCGGCGTGCCGTGCAGGAGCTGCAGGCCCTTGTCGACGCCGCCCATGCGGCGGCCCAGGCCGCCTGCGAGCACGATGCCGCTCACGCTCACTTCTTCACGGTCCTCTTGCTCACGGAAAAGCCGCCGTCGCACTCCTTGCCACCGGACATCAGGCATTCGACGAATTTCTCGGCGGCCTCGTCATCGGTGCGCGAATTGGTCGCGTAGTACTCGTCGCCGACCTTCCAGTACCAGTTGCAGCGCTTCACGGTGTGGCCCCAGGCGAGGAAGGTGGTCTCGCCGCACACCTGGTTCTTTGCGTTCACGGTCCAGCGGCCGGATACGCCGCTCGCCTGGCCGCGCGGGGAATAGACCATGCCGCCGGTCGTGCCATCACGGCGCAGCTCGATCTCGATCTGGAATCCGGTCTCGGTGGTTCCGGCGAGCGTCTTGCCCGCCAGCTCCGCGCGGATCTGCTCGGCGTTCATCACCTGGCCGCCCTTGGCGACGATCTCGCTTACCTTGTACTGGGCGCCGGCGGGCGCTGCCGCCAGGACCAGCAGCCCTGCGAATAGCACGCGAAGCATGGCATCTCCCCTTGTCATGCACGAAAGCTCGAGGGCGGCGCGCCGAGCTCGCGGCGGAACATGGCGCTGAACGCGGAAGGGCTGTCGTAGCCGAGCTCCATCGCCACCTCGACGATCGGCCGGCCCTCGGCGATCCAGCCCAGCGCGCGCAGCAGCCGCGCGCGGCGGCGCCACTCGGCGAAGCTCATGCCGGTGTGGCGGCGGAAGTGGCGGGCGAGGGTGCGCCCGCTGAGCGCGCCGTCGTGCGCGACCTGCTCGAGGGTGGCGCCGTCGTCCGGGTTGTCGAGCAGGCGGCGGCAGATCGCGGCGAGCGGGGCGGTCTTCGGCATCGGCAGGTGGTAGGGCAGCGGGGCGAGGCCGCCGAGCTCATCGAGCAGCAGGCGCATGAGCCGTCCGGCCGGGCCGCGCACCTCGTATTCGAGCGGCAGCTGGGTCGCGCGCACGATCAGCTCGCGCAGGAGCGGCGTCACCTCCAGCACTTCGCAGCTTCGCGGCATGCGCCCGGCGACGTCGGGCCGCACGTAGAGGCTGCGCAGCTGCACCGGGCCGTTGGTGATCAGCCGGTGCTCGACCTGCGGCGGCATCCAGACGGCGCGCTGCGGCGGCACGACCCACGTCGCCTCGCGCGTGTCGACGGTCATGACGCCGCGCGCCGCGTAGACCAGCTGGAAGCGCGGATGGCTGTGCCAGTCGAACTCGTGCGCTGGCGGCAGGTCGCGCGCGAGGGCGACCACCGGCCGCGGCACCTTCATGTAATCGTTCGCCCTCGGTTGTCCCATTTTCGACAGGGATTGTCCGAGGGTCGCGTGACGGACGCAAGCCGGGCCGCTACGATGCGGCCATGAAACGCGATTACCTGGTGCCGTTCATCAACCTCGGGCACCTGCTCGATCACCTCGTCATGCTGGTGTTCCCGACGGTCGTCATCGCCCTCGGACGCGAGTGGGGCCGGCCGTACTCGGAGCTGCTGCCGCTCGCGCTCGGCGCGTTCATCGCCTTCGGCGCCTTCGCCATCCCCGCCGGCTGGCTCGCCGACCACTGGAGCCGCTACCGCATGATGGTGGTGTTCTTCTTCGGCATCGGCGCGTCGCTCTTCGCCACCGGGTTCGCCACGGCGCCGTGGCAGATCGCGGTCGGCCTGACGGTCACCGGCATGTTCGCGGCCATCTACCACCCCGTCGGCATCGCCATGCTGGTGGCCTCGCCGAAGAACCTCGGCATGGCGCTCGGCTGGAACGGCCTGTGGGGCAACCTCGGCCTCGCCTTCGCCGCGATCATCTCCGGCGCGCTGATGGACCTGTGGGGCTGGCGCGCGGCGTTCTTCATCCCCGGCGTCGCCTGCATCGCCGCCGGCATCGGCTTCCTGCTGCTGGTGCCCGACCCGGGCCCGGTGCAGAAGAAGTCGAAGACCATCGGGCTGCACGTCGACGCCCGCACCATGGCGCAGATCTTCGCCATCCTGCTCGTCGTCACCGCGTGCGGCGGGGTGATCTTCAATGCCACGACGGTCGCCATGCCGAAGGTGTTCGACGAGCGCCTGCGCGCGCTGACCGATACCAATCTGGGCATCGGC
>DASSPL010000410.1:0-3465 GCA_035699685.1 Burkholderiales bacterium
AGCCAGATCACCGCGCTGCGCAGCCAGATCAGGGAAGCGCAGGCTGAAGCGAGCGCGCTGAGCGAGCAGCTCGCCGCCGAGGAGCGGGCGCTGGCGCTGCAGAAGGAGGAGCTCAAGGCGAACGAGGAGCTCCTGCGGCAAGGCTATGTGCAGAAGACGCGCGTGCTGACCCTGCAGCGCGCGGTGGCGGAATACGAGGCGCGCTTCGGCGAGCATCGCGCCGAGCTCTCGCGTGCGCGCCAGCGCGCGGCGGAGCTCGAGCTGCGCATCATCACGGCGCAGAACACCTACAAGCAGCAGGCGGTGGACGAGCTGAAGGAGACCACCGCCAAGATCTTCGACCTGGAGGAGCGCCTGCGCCCCTCCAGGGATGCCGCCGAGCGCCAGCAGGTGGTCGCGCCGATCGCCGGCGAGGTGGTCAACCTGCGCGTCTTCACCGCCGGCGCCGCGGTCGGCCCGCGAGACGTGCTGATGGAAATCGTGCCGGAGGAGAAGACCCTGGTCGTCGAGGCGCGCATCCGGCCCGAGGACATCAACTACGTGCAGAAGGGCTCGGAGGCCGACATCCGCCTCACCGCGTACAAGCAGCGCACCGCGCCGCTCGTCAAGGGCGCGGTGAGCTACGTCGCCGGCGACCGCATGGTCGACCAGCAGACCGGCCAGCCCTATTACATCGTCCAGATCGAGGTGCCGACGAAGGCGCTGGGCGAGATGAAGATGCAGGCCGGCATGCCGGCCGAGATCTTCATCCGCACCGACAGCCGCACCGCGTTCGACTATCTGTTCGCCCCGGTGACCGACTACCTGCGCCGCGCGATGCGCGAGCCGGTCTGATGCGCCTTCTTTTCATCCATCAGAATTTCCCCGGGCAGTACCGGCACATCGCCGCGCATTACGGCCGCGCCGGGCACGAGGTCGTCGGCATCGGCGAGAACGCGAATCTCAGGCGCAACCAGCCCCGGATCCCGGGCGTGAGGGTGCTCGGCTACGACGTGCCGGCGCTCAAGGCGGAAGGAATGAGCGCCCAGGTGACGCGCGCGATCCATCGCGGCCAGCACCTGGCGAAAGGCGCGGCCCAGCTCAGGCGCGCGGGCTTCGTGCCGGACGTCATCTTCGCCCACATCGGCTGGGGCGAGGCGCTGTTCCTCAAGGACGTGTTCCCCGAGGCGAAGATCATCCTGTACTGCGAGTTCTTCTACCGCGCGCGCGGCGGAGACATGGGCTTCGATCCGGAATTCCCCGCGACTGCCGAGAAGATCCTGCGGCTGCGGGTGATGAACGCGCCGCTCCTCATGGCGCTCGACGCCTGCGACATCGGCATGGCGCCGACGCGCTGGCAGCACCACCAGTTCCCGGCGGCGCACAAGCCGCGCATCGCCACCATCCACGACGGCATCGACACGGATATCGTCTGCCCGCGCGGCGACCAGGAAGCCGAGCTGATCACCTACGTCTCGCGCAACCTCGAGCCCTACCGCGGCTTCCACACCTTCATGCGCGCCATCCCGGAGATCCAGCGCCGGCGGCCGAAGGCGCGCATCGTGATCGTCGGCGGCGACGAGGTGAGCTATTCGCCGCGCCTGCCGGCCGGGCAGAGCTATCGGCAGCTGCTGCTGAAGGAGCTCGACGGCCGCATCGACCTCGGCCGCGTGCAATTCCTCGGCAAGATCCCTTACCAGGACTACCTCGATGTGCTGCGCCGCTCGAGCGTGCACGTCTACCTGACGTACCCCTTCGTCCTGTCGTGGTCGCTGCTGGAGGCCATGTCCGCCGGCTGCATGGTGGTGGGCTCGCGCACGCCGCCGGTGCAGGAGGCGATCCGCGACGGCGAGAACGGCCTGCTGTGCGACTTCTTTTCCGCCGAGGGCATTGCCGGCAAGATCGACGAGGCGCTGTCGATGGACCAGCGTCCGCTGCGCGCCGCGGCGCGCCGCACGGTCGTCGAGCGCTATGACCTGAAACGCGTCTGCCTGCCGGCGCAGGTGCGCCTCGTGGAACGGCTAAAGGGTCAGCGTCCCGACGCTCGTGCCGCCGCAGACGTAGAGCACCTGGCCGGTGACGAACCCGGCGTCGCGGTCGGCGAAGAACAGCACCGCGCGCGCGACGTCGTCGGCCTCGCCTAGCCGCTTAACCGGTATCGCCTGCGCGATCTTGTCGACCTGGGGGCTGCCCTCCGGGACGATGCCGTGGAAGTTCGCCGTGCGGATCGGCCCCGGCGCCACTACGTTCACCGTGATGCCCTGCGGAGCCAGCTCCAGCGCCCAGGTACGCGCCATTCCCAGCATCCCGGCCTTGGTCGCCGAATAGGACGTGCGCGTCGCAAGGCCCAGCACGGCCCGCGACGACACCAGCACCACCCGGCCCCAGCCCGCCTGCTTCATCGCCGGCAGCGCCGCCTGCGTCAGCAGGATCGCGGCCGAAAGGTGCAGGTTCACCAGCGCATTGAAGTCCTCCAGCTTCACTTCGGGCAGGAGGGCAGGGCGGATGACGCCGGCGTTGTGGATCACCGTCGTCACCGCATGCTTCTTCGCTATCTCGGCGGCGGCCTGGCGCGTCGCCTCCGCGTCGGTCAGATCGACCTTCACGTGCCTCGCCCTCGAATCCCCCGGCTGCAGGTCCAGGCTGACAACGTCCTCGCCGCGCTTGAGCAGCTTCTGCACGATCGCGCGGCCGATCCCCGCGCTTCCTCCGGTGACTATCGCGGCCATGAGTTTTGCCGCCTTGTCCTGAAATGTTGATCTGCCCCCATTTAGAGGAAGAGCTGGATCGAGGGCAGGGCGGCGTCGCAGTTCAGGATGTCCACCCGCTTCAGCTTGATGCGGAGTTTTCCATCCACGGAGACGAGCGTGTGCCAGGCGGTGGCCGCGTAGCGCTGCGAGTCGTCGGCCTTGGTCTCGGTGTAGATGAACGGCGTGCGCATGAGGAACTCGCCCTTCGCGTCGTCGCGCTTCTCGACTTCCGGTTCCTGCAGGACGTGCAGGGAGCGGCTGGGCGGCTTCTGCGAATAGGCGAGGGGACTCTTCAGCCGCTCGAGCCGCAGCTGCAGGAGGAGCTTGTCCTCGTAGGCGAGGGAATTCTGCTTCAGCGGGTCGGTCTGGCCGTGCACCGCGGGGACCCAGTAGCGCGCGTCGTCGGTGAAGAGGTGGTACCACTCGTCGAAGCGCCGCTCGTCGAGCAGGCGGGCCTCGAAGCGGACGAACCGGGCGAGCTCCGCGTCCGTAACCATCAGCCGGCCATGAACTCGCGCCAGGCGCGGAACTGGTTGCGCATGGACACATCGCTCGTGCCGTTGGCGACCAGCTCGCCGGCCTGGAGCTCGCGCTCGTCGAAGTTGCGCTGCAGGTTGACCCATTCGTTGCCTTCGGCGGCGAGGCCTTCCTGGATCGCGCGGTAGCAGTGCAGGTCGTCGTGGCCGACCACCGACATCGGCGAGTTGATCAGGCGGTTGTACGTGACGGTGCGCTC
>DASSPL010000411.1:0-4163 GCA_035699685.1 Burkholderiales bacterium
CGCACGCGGCCCTTGTCGTCGGCCTCGAGCACCTTGACCTTCACCACCTGGCCTTCCTTCAGGTGGTCGGACACGGCGTTGACGCGCTCGTGGCTGATCTGCGAGATGTGCAGCAGGCCGTCGCGCCCCGGCAGCAGCTGGACGATGGCGCCGAAGTCGAGCAGGCGCAGCACCGGGCCCTCGTAGATCTTGCCGACCTCGACGTCGGCGGTGATGTCCTGGATGCGCTTCCTCGCCGCCTCGCCGCCCTCGGCCGAGACGCAGGCGATGGCGATGGTGCCGTCGTCCTCGATCTCGATGGTGGTGCCGGTCTCCTCCTGGATGCCGCGGATCACCACGCCGCCCTTGCCGATGACGTCGCGGATCTTGTCCGGGTTGATCTTCATCTTGATGATGCGCGGCGCGAAGCTGGACAGCTCCCCGCGCGAGCCCTCGATCGCCTGCTTCATGATGTTGAGGATCTCGAGCCGCGCCTCGCGCGCCTGGTCGAGCGCCACCTTCATGATGCCCTTGTTGATCGACTCGATCTTGAGGTCCATCTGCAGCGCGGTGACGCCCTTGTCGGTGCCGGCCACCTTGAAGTCCATGTCGCCGAGATGGTCCTCGTCGCCGAGGATGTCGGACAGCACGGCGAAGCGGTTGCCTTCCTTGATCAGGCCCATGGCGATGCCCGCGACGTGCGCCTTGATCGGCACGCCGGCGTCCATCAGCGCGAGGCTGCCGCCGCACACCGAGGCCATCGACGAGGAGCCGTTCGACTCGGTGATCTCCGACACGACGCGGATCGAGTAGCCGAATTCCTCCTGCGTCGGAAGCAGGCCCACCAGCGCGCGCTTGGCGAGGCGGCCGTGGCCGATCTCGCGGCGCTTCGACGGCCCCATGCGCCCGGTCTCGCCGGTGGCATAGGGCGGCATGTTGTAGTGCATCATGAAGCGCTCCCGGTATTCGCCGGCCAGCGCGTCGATGATCTGCTCGTCGCGCCCGGTGCCGAGCGTGACGGTGACGAGCGCCTGCGTTTCGCCGCGCGTGAACAGCGCCGAGCCATGCGTGCGCGGCAGCACGCCCACGCGCACGGTGATCGGCCGCACGGTACGCGTGTCGCGACCGTCGATGCGCGGCTCGCCGTCGAGGATCTGGCCGCGCACGATTTCCGATTCCAGGCCGAACGTGATCTCCTTGACGCGGTTCGCCTCCGGCCCGCCTTCCTGGCCCACGCCCAGCGCCTCGAACACCCGCTTCCAGATGGCGTCGATGGCGTCCTTGCGCGCCTTCTTCTGCTTGATGCGGAAGGCCTCGCGCAGGTCGGCTTCGGCGAGCTCCTTGATGCGCCCGATGAGCGCTTCGTCCTTCTGCGGCGGCTGGAACTCCCAGGCCGGCTTGCCGGCGACCTCGGCGAGCTCGTGGATCGCCTGGATGGCGACCTGCATCTGCTCGTGGCCGAACACCACGCCGCCGAGCATCACGTCCTCGGTCAGCTCGAGCGCCTCGGACTCGACCATCATCACGCCCTGCTCGGTGCCGGCGACGACCAGGTTGAGCTGCGATTCCTTCAGCTGGCTCGCCGTCGGGTTGCAGACGTACTGGCCGTTGACGTAGCCGACGCGGCACGCGCCGATCGGCCCGTTGAAGGGAATGCCCGAGAGGGTGAGCGCGGCCGACACCGCCAGCATCGCCGGGATGTCGGAGTCGACCTCGGGGTTGAGCGAGAGCACCTGCGCGACGACCTGCACTTCGTTCAGGAAGCCGTCCGGGAACAGCGGCCGGATCGGGCGGTCGATGAGGCGCGAGGTCAGCGTCTCCTTCTCCGAGGGCCGGCCCTCGCGCTTGAAGAAGCCGCCGGGAATCTTGCCCGCGGCGTACGTCTTCTCGACGTAGTCGACGGTGAGCGGGAACCAGTCCTGCCCGGCCTTGGGCGACTTGGCGCCCACGACGGTGGCGAGCACCACGGTGTCGTCCATGCTGCAGAGGACGGCGCCGTGCGCCTGGCGGGCGATCTCACCGGTTTCGAAGGTGACCTGGTGGCTGCCGAATGTGAATGTCTTCTTGGTCGGGTTCAAAGGAAGTTCCTCAGTCTGTGCCCGCAAATAAAAAACGCTCACCGCACGGTGAGCGTCGTTTTACTGCGGCATCGGATAAATTACTTGCGTAGGCCCAGCTTCTCGATCAGGCCGCGGTACTTGTCCGCGTCCTTGCGCTTCAGGTAATCGAGGAGCTTGCGGCGCTGGCTGACCATGACGAGCAGCCCGCGCCGGGAATGGAAATCCTTGCTGTGCGTCTTGAAGTGCTCGGTGAGGCCGTTGATGCGCTCGGTGAGGAGCGCCACCTGGACCTCGGGGGAGCCGGTGTCCTTGCCCGAGCGCTGGTACTGCTTCACCAGCTGCGCTTTCTGCGGGACCTGCAATGCCATTCGAACGTCTCTCTTTCGCTGTCGTATCTTGAATTTTTGAGCCCGCGATTCTACCCGAGGCGGGTGTCCGATCACAAGGTTTTTCGATGTTTTTCAGCCGCTTGGGTAAGTCTCAGAACTTTCAGGAAGCCTTCGGGCGCGGCGTAGCCGAGCCCGATCACGCCCCCGCCAACCCGGTAGAGCGCGCACAGGCCTTCGCGCACGTCGCTGATTTTCAACGGCTGCCCGTTGCGCAGGCGCGCCTCGGCCGCGGCGTCGAGCTCGGCGCGCGGCAGGTCGGCGAGCAGGCTGTCTAGGGGCAGCACGTGACGCCGGTCGAGCGCCTCCAGGGTGACCGCGTCGTCGACACGGAAGCGGCCCGACCCGGTGCGCCTGAGCGCCGCCAGGTGCCCCCCGCTGCCCAGCGCCGCGCCGATATCCTCGGCGAGGGTGCGGATATACGTCCCCTTGCTGCAGCGGACCCGCAGGTCGAGCACCTCGTCGCGGCGCGCCAGGAGCTCGAGCTCATGGATCTCGACGCGGCGCGGCTTGCGCTCCACCGTCTCGCCCTTGCGCGCGAGCTTGTAGAGCGGCACGCCGTCGCGCTTGAGCGCGGAATGCATCGGCGGGGTCTGCTCGATCGCGCCGCGAAAGCGGGCCAGTGCAGCCTGGATCTGGGCGTCGTCCACGCTTACGGGCCTGGTTTCGAGGACGGCGCCCTCGGCATCGCCGGTGTCGGTGCGCTCGCCGAGCTTGACGCTCGCCAGGTACTCCTTGTCCGCGTCGAGCATCGGCCCGGCGAACTTGGTCGCCTCGCCGAGCAGGATCACCAGCAGTCCCGAGGCCAGCGGGTCGAGCGTGCCGCCGTGGCCGGCCTTGCTCGCGCCCAGCAGCTTCTTCGCCGCCTGCAGCGCCCGGTTCGAGCTCACGCCGACCGGCTTGTCGAGGAGCAGCGCGCCGTCCACTATTTCTTCGGGTTGGCCGAGTCGATCAGGCGCGACAGGCGATCGCCCCGCTCGACCGACTCGTCGTATTCGAAGCGCAGCTCGGGCGTGGTGTAGAGCTTGATGCGCCTGGCGAGCTGGGAGCGCAGGAAGCCGGCGGCGCGCTTGAGGCCCTTGGCGGCCTCCTCGACGTGCGCCGGATCGAGCGTCGTATAGAGCACCTTGGCGTGCGAGATGTCCGGCGACACGTCGACCGCGGTGATGGTGATCATGCCGACGCGCGGGTCGCGCAGCTCGCGCTGCAGGAGCTCCGACAGTTCCCGCTGGATCAGGTCGCCCAGCTTCTGCGGGCGACCCTGGCCTCGCTTCACAGGGTGCGGGCGACTTCCAGCACCTCGAACACCTCGAACTGATCCTTCTCCTTGAGATCGCTGAAGCTCTTGAGCGACATGCCGCACTCGAAGCCGGCCTTGACCTCGCGCACGTCGTCCTTGAAGCGCTTGAGCGAGTCGATCTCGCCCGTATGGATGACCACGTTGTCGCGCAGCACTCGCACCTGCGCCCCGCGCTTGACCAGGCCGTCCAGCACGTAGCAGCCGGCGATGGTGCCGACCTTGGAGATCTTGAACACCTGCCGCACTTCGACCAGGCCGAGCACCTGCTCCTTCTTCTCCGGCGCCAGCATGCCGGACAGCGCCGCCTTGATCTCGTCGACCGCCTCGTAAATGATGTTGTAGTACTTCACCTGGATGCCGGAGGACTCGGCGAGCTTGCGCGCGGCGCCGTCGGCGCGCGTGTTGAAGCCGATGATCACGGCGCGCGAAGCCATCGCC
>DASSPL010000412.1:0-6155 GCA_035699685.1 Burkholderiales bacterium
ACCGCGTCGACCTTTGCCGCCTGGATGGCCTTCAGCACCTTCTCGGATTCCGAAAGCTCGGTGGCGAGCGGCTTCTCGATCATCAGGGAAAGCTTGCGCTCGACCGCCGCCAGGATCGGCTCGACGTGCAGGTGCTCGTCGGTGGCGATGATGGCGGCCGTCACCTCCGTCCGCTTCAAAAGCTCCCGGTAGTCGGTGGTGACGAAGTCGGCCTTGCACTTGTCGCCGACCAGCCTGGCGCGGTCGGCCTTGAGGTCGGCGACGCCGATGAAGTCGACCTGCGGGTGGCGCGCGGCGACCTCGCCGCGGAACAGGCCGACGCGGCCCGCGCCGATGATGGCGAGGCCGATCCGCTTAGGCTGCTTTCTCAAGCGACGTTCTGAGGGGAAGCGAGACCGGCTCGTTTCTCTCCGCGGAGAGATCCGCGGCGATGTAGACCTCCATCACCATGCGCGCGTGCTCGGGCGTGACCATCACCGGGCGGTCGTACACCACCGCCTCGAGGAAGTGCTCGGTCTCCGGCGCCATCGGGCCGGCGTAGGTGTGGTCGACGAACTCGCCCGGCATGGTCGACATCGGCAGCTGCATGCCCTTCTTCACCGTGTTGACCACCACGTCCTTGTGGCTGTCGTCGACCATCACCGCGCCCTCGGTGCCGACCATCTCGATCCAGGTGCTGGAGAAGTTCGGGTAGCCGAGCGGCAGGCTCCAGCCGCCGCCGACGACGATCGACATGCCGTTGTCCATGGTCACCATGATCCACTGCTGGTCGGGCACGTCGCCGCCGGACATCTCCTTCATCGCGCCGTAGTTCACCTGCGAGTACACGCGCACCGGCCTGGCCGGCTCGAGGCACCAGAAGATGAAGTCCAGGTCGTGCGTCGACTCCATCGCCGCCGGCGAGAGCTTCGAGCGGCCGCTGATCTTGGTGCCGAGCATGCGCGTGATGTGGCGCGAGACCAGCGCCGTCACCGGCCGGCCGATGGTCGCGTCGCGGATGCACTTGCGCACGTAGGCGTACTTCGGGTTGAAGCGCTGCGAGTAGCCGATGGTGAACTTGAGCTTCCTCTCCCGCGCCATCCGGATGAGCTCGTCGGCTTCGCCCAGGGTCATCGCGATCGGCTTCTCGAGGAACACGTGCTTGCCCGCGGACAGGAAGTCCTTCGTCATCGGGTAGTGCGTGCTCTCCGGCGTGGCGGAGATGTAGACGGCCTCGATCTCCGGCTTGTCCAGCAGCTGCTTGTAGTCGGCCGTCGCGCTGGCCGGCTTCAGCTTCGCCTTGAGCTCGGCGAGGCGCTCGGCCTTCGTTTCGGCGAGATGCAGGCTCCTGACCAGCGCATGGCGCGCGAGCGTCTCGGCGCGGATGCCGCCGCACCAGCCGGTGCCGACGACGGCTACCCCGATCGGTTTCATGGTGTTGCCCCCCTGATAAGGGGGCCGTGAGCGAAGCGAACGCATCCCCCCTTGACAGGGGGGCGGCGAAGAACCGGGCTCACGGGTTCACCTTGATGTTCGCTTCCTTGATCAGCTTGCCGTACTTGTCCATCTCCTGCTTGATGAACGCGGTGAACTGCTCGGGCGTGCTGGACACGGCGACCACGCCGAGGTCGGCGAACTTCTTCTTCACGTCGGGATCGGCGAGCGCCTTGGCGGTGTCCGCGGCGAGCTTGCTGACGATCGGGCGCGGGGTGCCGGCCGGATAGAGCACGCCCCACCAGTTGACCGCCACCAGGCCGGGAGCGGCTTCCTGGCAGGGCGGCATGTCGGGCAGCAGCTCGAACTTCTCGGCGCCCGTGATGCAGAGCGGCCGCAGCTTGCCGGCGCGCACGTGGCCCATCGCCGGCAGGGTGTCCGAGAAGATGTAGTTGATCTGGCCGCCGAGCAGGTCCTGGATGGCGAGCACGCCGCCCTTGTAGGGCACCTCCGTGGCCTGGACCTTGGTGATGTTCTTCAGCATCTCGCTCGACAGGTGCGAGATCGATCCCGGGCCGCTCGTGCCGTAGTTCAGCTTGTTCGGGTTGGCCTTCGAGTAGCTGATGATGTCGCGCAGCGACTTGAACTCGGCGTCGGAGCGCACCACCAGCACGTTCGGCCCGGCGGAGATCTGCGACACCGGGATGAAATCGCGATCGATGTTGTACGGCACCGGCGAGAGCAGCGGATTGATCGCGACCGGCCCGCTGTTGCCGACGACGAAGGTGTAGCCGTCGCCGGGCTGCTTGGCGGCGAAGTCCATGCCGATGGCGCCGGCGGCGCCGGGCTTCGACTCGATGATCACCTGCTGGCCCCACAGCTCGGCGAGCTTCGCGCCGTAGACGCGCGACATCAGGTCCGAGCTGCCCCCCGGCGGGTAGGTGACGATCAGCCTGACCGGCTTGGTCGGGTACTGCTGCGCCAGGGCGCTCGTGCAGACGAGCGCCAGCGCCCAGACGAGGTTGCTAGTTTTCAATGCGCATCTCCTTGATCACGGGTCGGAACTGGTCCACCTGCCGCTTCAGAATCGCATCCTGCTCCGCCGGGCTCGAGCCGACCGGCTCGGCGCCGATGTCGCGCAGGCGCTTCTCCACGTCGGGGTGCTTCACCGCGGCGGCGATCTCCTTCTGCAGGCGCTCGATCACCGGGCGCGGCGTCTTCGCCGGCGCGAACACGCCGTTCCAGCCGTCGGCCTCGAGGATGGCGAAGCCCTGCTCGCGCGCGGTGGGGACCTGCGGCAGGTCGGCGATGCGCTTCGACGCGTTGGTGGCGAGCGCCTTGATCCTGCCTGCCTTGATGTCGGCGAGCGAGGACGAAAGCTGGTCGCCGCCGACATGCAGCCGCCCGGCGATCAGCTCCTGCTTGAGCGGCGCCGCGCCCTTGTACGGGATGTGGGTCATCTCGATGCCGGTCTGCTTGGAGAGCGCCTCGCCCATCACGTGCATGAACGAGCCGGGGCCGGTGGAGCCGTAGGTGTACTTCAGGCTCTTGTCGCGCTTCAATAGATCCACCAGCTGCCGCAGATCATTCGCCGGCACCTGCGTGCTCGCGGTGATGACGAGCGGCACGAACACGGCGATCGACACGCCGGCGAAATCGCCGTCGATGTTGTACATCGGCCGGTTCTGCACCTGCGCCGCCACGGACGCCATCGGGAACGTGATGTTGTGCATGAGCAGCGTGTAGCCATCGGGCGCCGCCTTCGCCACCTCGGCGGCGCCGATCTGCCCGCCGGCGCCGCCCTTGTTCTCGACCAGCACTGGCTGGCCCAGCGTCTCCTGCATGCGGCTGCCGACCAGGCGCGCGACGATGTCGGTGGTGCCGCCCGCCGGGAACGGCACGACCATGCGGATCGGCTTCGATGGAAAGGTCTGCGCCTGCGCCGCGGCAGCGAAAAGCGCGGCGAACAGCAATGCGACTATCCTCACTGGACCTCCTCCGGTGGTGGCGGGCTAGTGTAGCTTACCGACCGCTTCTTCCAGCAGGCGCCACGCCGTCGTTCCGCAGCGCTCGCGCCAGCCGCGCCGCAGCGGCCCGGTAACCGCGCGGAAGGGCCCGCGCTCCACCGCGGCGACGGACATGCCGCGCGCCGCCAGCGTGCGCTGCAGCTCGGCGTTCAGCACCATCGCGTAAGTGCGCTGCAGCGCGATCTGCTGCCGCGCGGCGCGCTGCACGGCCTCGCGCACGTGCTCGGGCAGCGATTGCCAGAAGGCGAGATTCGCCACCAGGTTGAAGCCCGACCAGGCATGGGCGGTCAGGGAGACGACGCGCGTCACTTCGTAGAGCCGGTTCACCTCGGTGATGGCGAGCGGGTTCTCGTGGCCGTCGACCTGGCCGTCGCGCAGCGCGGCATACAGGCCGTCGATGTTGACCGGCACCGCGACGGCGCCGAGCGCCTCGAAGAGCTCCGCGTAGATGCGCGCGGCCGGCACGCGTACCCGGTATCCCTGGAGGTCGGCGGGGGTCGCAACGTTCCTGGAAACCGAGCACACGTGGCGCATGCCGTTCTCGAACACGCCGAGCCAGGCGAGCCCGTGCGCCCGCATCTCGGCCTGCAGATGGCCGGCCAGGTGATCCATCGCGGCGTGCGCCTGCGCGGAATCGCGGAAGGCGAACGGCACGCCCTGGATCTCCGCCGCCGGCACGTGCGCGGCGATCAGCGGACCCATCATCGTCGCGAACTCGAGCTCGCCGCCGATCACCATCGCCAGCACGCGCGGATCCGAGCCGTGCACCCCGGCGTTCGACGCGTGCACCGTGACCTCGAAGCCGGTCGCGGCGCGCACGTCGGCCCACAGGTCGACGAGAAAGCGGTGCTGGTGGCTGTCTTCCGGCTGGTTATGGAACTGCCGGGGCACTAATCTGCTTTGATGTTCGCGTCGCGAACGACGCGCTTCCAGCGCGCGTCGTCTTCCTTGATCACCTTCGGCAGCTCGCTCGCCGGCACCGCCCACAGCTCGAGGCCGGACTTCGCCAGCCTTTCAGAGAGCGCGGGCTCGGCGAGCACCCGGGTGGATTCGGTTCTCAAGCGGTTGAGGACCGCCGGCGGCGTGCCCTTCGGCGCGAAGAGCGCGATCCACGACGAATAGTCGAAGCCCGGCACGCCGGCCTCGGCCACCGTCGGCAGGTCGGGGAATGCCTTGCTGCGCTGGCCGCCGGCGAAGGCGATGGCGCGCACCTTGCCGCTCGGCAGGTACGGCAGCGCGATGGTGTGCGAGATGAACATCACCTGCACCTGCCCCGCGGCGAGTCCCGCGGCCGCGGCGGTGGCGCCCTTGTAGGGCACCTGCGTCATGCGCGTGCCGGTCATGGCCATGAACATCTCGCCGGCGAGGTGCTGCGGGCTGCCCGGCCCGCCGGTGGCGTAGTTCAGCTCGCCGGGCTTGCCTTTCAGTATCGATACCAGCTCGGCCACCGTGCGAACCGGAACCGATTCGTGCACGCCGAGCAGCGTCGGGATGGTGGCGACGCCGTGGATCGGCACGAAATCGGCGAACGGGTCGAACTTCACCCGGTCCTTCTGGATGTTCGGCAGGATGGTGAGGATGCTGTTGTTGAGCGCCGCCAGCGTGTAGCCGTCGGGACGCGCCTTGGCGAGCCGATCCGCGCCGATCAGGCCCGCGGCGCCGGTCACGTTCTCCACCAGGAACGACTGCTTCAGGTTCTCGCCGAGCCGCTCGACGAACACGCGCACCGCGATGTCGGAGGCGCTGCCGACCTGCAGCGGCAGCACCACCTGCACCGGCGTCTCGGGATACGCCTCCTGCGCGCCGGCGCTGGAGGCGAAAGCGAAAATGGTGACTGTCACCCATTTCCGGAAATTGGTGACTGTCACCATTTTTCCTCCGCTAGTTGGCCTTGATGCCCGCTTTCTTGATGAGCTCGGTGTTCTCGCGGATTTCCTTGGCCACCATGTCCTCGAACTGCTTGACCGAGCCGGGCAGCGGGTCGCAGCCGAGCTTGCGGATCTGGTCGCTCACTTCCTGCGACTCGACGAGCGCGGTGATGTCGGCGTTCAGCCGGTCGACGATCGGGCGCGGCGTCCTGGCCGGCACCAGCGCGCCGACCCAGAAGTTGTACGACGCGTTCTGGAAGCCCTGCTCCTCGAGCGTCGGCACGTTGGGCATCAGGCTGCTGCGCTTGGGCGAGCTGGTGGCGAGGGCGGTGAGCTTGCCGGAGTCGACCATCTTGCGCGCCTGGAACACGAGGGCGAAGTAGCAGTCGGCGCGGCCGCTGATCACCTCGGTGATCGCCTCGCCCACGCCCTTGGTGTGGACGTTGATCACGTCGGTGATGCCGGCGGCGAAGCGGAAGCGCTCGAACGCCATGTGCGTCGCGCTGCCGATGCCGGCGTCGGCGCACACCAGCTTGCCCGGGTTCTGCTTCGCCGCGCCGACGAAATCCTGGATGGTCTTGTACTTCTCCGGCTGGGCGACCAGCACCGTCGGGATCGTGGCGACGGTGGCGACCGGCTGCAGCTCGCTCGTCTTCATCACGTCGGGCTGCAGCAGCGGCGAGACGGTGAACGCCGAGGCGTACATCATGATCAGGTGGCCGTCGGGCTCCGAGCGCGCGACGTGCTGCGCGCCGACCAGGCCGCCGGCGCCGAGCCGGTTCTCGACGATCACCGGCTGGCCCCATTTCTGCGCCAGCTTGTCGGCGAGTATCCGCGCCATCGTGTC
>DASSPL010000413.1:0-2297 GCA_035699685.1 Burkholderiales bacterium
GCGATCCTCGCGATGGCCTCCGACCTGCGCTACGGCTCGCCGAGCGCCAAGGCGGCGTTCCTCTTCGTGCGCGTCGGGCTTGCCGGCTGCGACATGGGCGCGTGCGCCATGCTGCCGCGGATCATCGGCCAGGGCCGCGCCTCCGAGCTGCTCTACACCGGCCGCTCGATGAGCGCCGAGGAAGGGCTCGCCTGGGGCTTCTACAACCGCATCGCCGACCCGGTGCTGCCGGCGGCGATGGAGGTCGCGCAGAGCCTCGCCAGCGGCCCCACGGCCGCGCACGCCATGACCAAGAAGATGCTGCACCAGGAATGGAATGCCGGCGTCGACGAGGCCATCGAGATGGAGGCCCAGGCCCAGGCGATCCTGATGCAGAACAAGGATTTCCGCCGCGCCTACGAGGCGTTCGTCGCCAAGCGCAAGCCCGAGTTCCAGGGTGACTGAATGGATCGATTCGCGCACTATTCGTGGCCGTTTTTTGAAGAAAGGCACGGCAAGCTGGCCGCGCAGGCCGACGCCTGGGCGCGCGAAAACCTCGAGCACGCGCACGGCGAGGACGCCGACAAGATCTGCAAGCGCCTGGTGCAGGACCTCGGCTGCGCCGGCTATCTCAACCACGCGGTCACCGACACCCACGATGTGCGGTCGATTGCTCTCTTGCGCGAGGTCTTCGCGTATCACGCGGGACTAGCGGACTTCTCCTTCGTCATGCAGGGGCTGGGCAGCGGGCCCATCGTGCTGGCCGGTTCGCCGGCCTTGAAAGAAAGGTATTTGAAACGTGCGGCGCAGGGCGACGCGATCGCCGCCTTCGCGCTGTCCGAGCCCGACGCGGGATCCGACGTCCAGGCGATGACCACGCGCGCCCGCAGAAAGGGCGATGCCTGGGAGCTGGAGGGCACGAAGACGTGGATCTCGAACGGTGGCATCGCCGACTTCTACGTGACCTTCGCCAAGGCCGACGAGGGCATTTCGGCCTTCGTCGTGGACGCGAAGGAGGTGGATGCGTCCGAGCGCATCGACATCGTGGCGCCGCACCCGATGTCGACGGTCAAATACAGGGGATCGCGCGGCGAGCTGCTGGGGGAGGCAGGGCAGGGCTTCAAGCTCGCCATGCGCAACCTCGACATCTTCCGTACCACGGTCGCGGCTGCCGCGATCGGATTCGCGCGCCGGGCGCTGGACGAGGCGCTGGGCCGGGCGCGCGAGCGCAGGATGTTCAACCAGACGCTCGGCGAGTTCCAGATGACGCAGGCCAAGCTCGCCGACATGGCGACGGCCATCGATGCCGGCGCCCTGCTCGCCTACAGGAGCGCCTGGGTAAAGGACGTGAAGAAAGCGCGCGTGACGCGCGAGGCGGCGATGGCCAAGATGTTCGGCACCGAGGCGGCACAGCAGGTGATCGACGACGCAGTGCAGATCTGCGGCGGCCTCGGGGTGATGCGCGGCCATCCCGTCGAGCGCCTGTACAGGGAAGTGCGCGCCCTTCGCATCTACGAAGGCGCCACCGAGGTCCAGAAAATCATCATCGCCAGAGATTTGCTGAAGTCATGAGCTATACCGCCCATACCGACACCTTCGCTCGCGACAACCTGCCTCCCCGCGAACAGTGGCCCGAGTTCCTGTTCGAGTTGCCGGAGCTGAAATACCCGGCGCGGCTGAACTGCGCCGCCGAGCTGCTCGACAAGCCGGTGACCCGCGGCCACGGCCACCGCGTCGCGCTGCGCTCGACCGACGGCGAGTGCACCTATACGCAGCTCTTCACGCAGGCCAATCGCCTCGCGAACGTGCTGGTGCGCGAGATGGGCCTCAAGCCGGGCAACCGCGTGCTGCTGCGCGGGGCCAACAACCCGATGATGGCGGCCGCCTGGTTCGCGGTGCTGAAGGCCGGCGGCATCGCCGTCGCCACCATGCCGCTGCTGCGCGCTAAGGAGCTGACCGAGATCATCAACAAGGCCGAGGTCACGCACGCGCTGTGCGACAAGCGGCTCGACGCGGAGCTGATCGCCGCCCAGGCGGGCTGTCCTACCTTGAGAGACATCAGGTACTGGTACGACGACTCGTCCGATTCGCTCGACACCCTGGCGATGCGCCAGCCGCTCACCTTCGGCAACGTGGCAACCGCGGCGGACGACGTGGCGGTGATCGCGTTCACCTCGGGCACCACCGGCAAGCCGAAGGGCACGATGCACTTCCATCGCGACGTGATCGCCATGAGCGACTGCTTCCCGCGCTCGATCATGAAGATGCACAAGGACGACATCGTCTGCGGCACGCCGCCGCTCGCCTTCACCTTCGGC
>DASSPL010000414.1:0-9987 GCA_035699685.1 Burkholderiales bacterium
GTGACCGGCGACACGGTCGGCGATCCGTACAAGGACACGGCCGGCCCGGCGGTGAACCCGCTCATCAAGATCATCAACATCGTGGCGCTGCTGGTCGTGCCGCTGATGGTTTAGGCCGCTTGGCAGGCAAAATAGGGCGGCTCATGCCGCCCTTTTCATTTTTGGCCGTTGCTCTCGTCTGCGCCGCCGCGCAGGCGCAGGACGTGCCGCGTCCCGATGTGAAGGCGGGCGACAGCTGGACCTTCCGCCGCGTGGACTACGAGTCGAACGCGGTCAGCGCGGTGTTCGTCACGCGCGCGAGCTTCGCCAACGACCGCGTGATCCAGCTCGTCAGCAACCGGCAGGGCGACGAGAAGGAGATCGATTCGATCTTCACCGCCGAGTGGAACCAGGTGTCTTCGGCGAACAGCGGCATCTTCGAGCCGCATCAGGACATCTTCCGCTTCCCGCTGCGCCCCGGAAACACGCACGAGGCGCGCTACGAAGTGAAGTTTCCGCAGCAGGGCGCCTACCAGGTGCGGCACGAGCGCAAGGTGAGGGTGGTCGGCTGGGAGGAGCTGACGGTGCCGGCCGGCCGCTTCCGCGCGCTGCGCGTCGAATCCGAAGGCACGTTCCAGCGCGTCGACGTCAGCCTTGCCGGCCGGGTGAAGGAAGTGATGTGGTACGTGCCGGAGGTGAAGCGGTACGCGAAGTGGACGTTCGAGAACCACGGCTTTCGCGGCCGGATCCAGTGGTGGGGCTTCGAGCTGGTCGACTACAAGGTGCAATGACGCCGCGGCTCTTCGCCGCGGCGGCGCTGCTCGTCGCCTGCGCCCTCGTCCAGGCGCGCGATGCGGTCCTGGCGAAGAGCTTCATCGTCGCCGCGGCCCATCCCCTGGCGACCGAAGCGGGCTACGACGCGCTGCGCCGCGGCGGATCGGTGGTCGACGCGGCGATCGCGGTGCAGATGGTGCTCGGCCTGGTCGAGCCGGAATCGTCCGGCATCGGCGGCGGCGCCTTCCTGCTGCATTGGTCCGAGGGGGAGAAGAAGCTGAGGAGCTACGACGGCCGCGAGACGGCTCCGGCCGCCGCGCGTCCCGACCGCTTCCTCGCCGACGGCAGGCCGCTCGCGTTTCGCGATGCTGCGACAGGCGGGCGCTCGGTCGGCGTGCCGGGCGTGGTGCGCATGCTCGAGCTCGCGCACCAGCGTCACGGGCGGCTGCCGTGGGCGGAGCTGTTTCGGCCTGCGATCCGCCTCGCCGAAGAGGGCTTCCCGCTGTCGGCGAAGCTGCACGCGCTGATGCAGGCGGAGAGCGCCGTGCTTTACCCGGGCAAGGCAGCGGGGGAACGCGTCACGAATCCTGCCTATGGCGCCACGCTGCGGGCGATCGCCGCCGGCGGTGCGAGCGCGATGCACCAAGGCGCGATCGCGCACGACATCGTCAGCGCGGTGGGCGGCGATCTCACCGCGGCCGACATGGCGACCTACCGGCCGGTCGAGCGCGAGCCGGTATGCGGGCCCTACCGCGCCTGGCGTATCTGCTCCATGGGGCCGCCGAGCTCCGGGGGCGTGGCGGTGCTGCAGATCCTCGGCATGCTGGAGCGGACGCCCTTCGCCTCGGCTGCGCCGCAGAGCGCGCAGGCGGTGCATTACTTCGCCGAGGCCGGCAGGCTCGCCTACGCCGATCGCGCACGGTTCCTCGGCGATCCGGACGTCGTAGCAGTGCCGATTGCACGCCTGCTCAGCGGCTCGTACCTCTCGAGCAGAGCGAAGCTGATCGGCGAGCGCTCGCTTGGCCAGGCGCTGCCGGGCGACAAGGAAGGCGGCACGAGCCATTTCTCCATCGTCGCGGCAAACGGCGATGCGGTGTCGATGACCACGACCATCGAGGGGCTCTTCGGCAGCCGCATCGTGGTGCGCGGGTTCCTGCTGAACAACCAGCTCACCGATTTCGACTTCGTTCCCGGCTCGGCGAATGAAGTCGGGCCGGGGAAGCGGCCGCGCAGCAGCATGGCGCCGACCATGGTGTTCGACGGCGCCGGGCGGCTGCAGCTCGTGGTCGGCTCACCCGGCGGCTCGGCGATCATCAACTACGTGGCCAAGGCGCTGGTCGGCGTGCTCGACTGGCGGCTCGACATCCAGCAGGCGATCGACCTGCCGAACTTCGGCAGCCGCAATGGCCCGACTCAGATCGAGGCCGGCACAGCGCTCGAGCAACTGGCTCCCGCGCTCGCAGAGCGCGGCCACCAGGTAAATCGGATAAGGCTGCAGAGCGGGCTGCACGGCGTGGAGCGTGTGCCGGGAGGATGGCGCGGCGGGGCGGATTCGCGGCGCGAGGGGACTGTCCGGGGCGACTAGAATAGGCCTCAAGGGGTCCAGGGAGCCCGCATGAGGCAGAAGAGGGGATCGCTCGGCAAGACTACGCGTCCGCGGCTTGCCGGAGTGCTGCCGCGAGAACGGCTCTTCGCGCTGCTCGACGAGGGGCGCGAAGGCCCGGCGATCTGGATCTCCGGCCCGCCCGGATGCGGCAAGACCACCCTCGCGGCGAGCTATCTCGACCAGGCGCGTATTTCGTGCCTCTGGTATCAGCTGGACGAAGGCGACGCGGATGCGGCCACCTTCTTCTACTACCTGCGTCTTGCCGTCGAGGACCTCGCCGAAGGCGCCGGCGAATCGCTGCCGCTGCTCGCTCCCGAGTACCAGCTGCCGGTATTCGCCCGCCGCTACTTCCAGGCGCTGTATGCGCGCCTCAAGCCGCCTTTCGCCGTCGTCTTCGACGGCTACCACGAGATCCCGGCGTCCTCGAGCCTGCACGAGGTGATGCGCATCGCGCTCGGCGAGCTGCCTCCGGGCGGCTGCGCCGTCATCGTGAGCCGCGGCGATCCGCCGGCGTCGCTCGCCCGCCTGCGCGCCAATCGCGCGCTCAGCGTGATCGGCTGGGACGAGATGCGCCTGACGCGCGAGGAAACCGCGCGCATCGCGCAGCAGCGCCGCCCCGCGCTGCAGGCGCAGGCGATCGAGGAGCTCTATGCGAGCACGCAGGGCTGGGCCGCCGGCATCGTGCTCATGCTGGAGCAGGCGAAGGTGGGGGCCTTCGGCGAGCCGCCCGACCTCTCGACCAGCCAGCTGGTGTTCGACTACCTCGCGGGGGAGATCTTCCAGAAGACCGACGCGGCCACGCAGGAATTCCTGCTGCGCACGGCGTGCCTCTCGCAGCTCACCGCCAGCATGGCGCGCGAGCTTACCGGCACCGAAGGCGCCGCCGCGATCCTCGACGACCTGCATCGCAACAACTACTTCGTGGCGCTGCGCGAGGCGCGGCCCGAGCCGATCTACCAGTACCACCCGATGTTCCACCAGTTCCTCCTCGCGCGCGCCCAGGATGCGCTCGGCAAGGAGGTGCGCCGCAAGCTGCAGCGCAAGGCGGCGGCGCTGCTCGAGGCCGCCGGGCGCACCGACGACGCGCTAGCGCTGTACCGCAACAACCACGACTGGGAGGAGATGGCGCGCGTGATCGAGGCGCAGGCCCAGACCATGCTCGGCCAGGGCCGCGGCGAGACGCTGCGCCACTGGATCGAGGACCTGCCGCCCGAGCTCCTCGAGCGCTTCCCCTGGACGATCTACTGGGCGGCGGCCAGCCAGGCGCAGATCGCGCCGCGCCAGGCGCGCCTCGCGTACGAGAAGGCGTTCGAGCTTTTCCGCGCGCGGGGCGAGGAGGGCATCCCGGGCTCCATCCTCGCCGCGGGCGGGGCCATGGACGCGCTGCTCTACGAGCTCGACGACCTCTCGCTCCTCGACCGCTGGATCGCGGTGCTGGACGACGCCGCGGCGAAAGGTATCAGCTTCGGCTCCCCCGGAGTCGAGGCGCGCGTCGCGAGCAGCATGGTGTTCGCCCTGACGCTGCGCAAGCCGCAGCGCGTTGATATCGAGCAATGGGTGCAGCGCGCCATCGGTTGTGCTCGCCAGGACGCCGATCCGAACCTGGTCCTGTATGTGAGCTGCCTGTGCGCGCTCACGCTGATGTGGACCGGGTTGTACGCCAAGGCGCACCAGCTCCTCGACCTCGCGCGGCGCACTTCGGGCGCGAGCGGCGTATCGCCGTTCTCGCTCATCACGCTCAAGCAGGTCGAGACCATGTACCACATGCTCACCGCGCAATACGAGCCGGCGCAGCAGACGATGCGCGAAGGCCTGGAGATCGCGCGCGCCACCGGCATCCACACCTGGACGTTCCAGCTGCTCGTCAACGGCTACGGCGCGGCGCTCGGCGCGGGCGACCTGGATACGGCGGCGCGCATCTCGAAGGAGCTCGAGCCGCTCGCGAGCGGCACGGGACGCCTTTCGCAGGTGTTCCACCACCATTTCCAGGCCTGGGAGGCGATGCTGCGCAAGGACCTGATGCGCGCGCTGCAGATGGAGAAGAGCGCGCTGCGCATGGCGGTCGAGGTCGGCTGCCCCTACTTCGAGGCCCTGTGCCGCCTGGCGCTCGCCCAGATCCTGCTCGAGTGCGCCGACCAGCGCAAATGCATCGCGCAGCTGCGCCAGGTGCGCTCGATCGTGCGCGAGATCCCGAACAAGCATCTCGAATTCACGTCGCTGCTCGCGTTTGCCGACATGGCGCTGGCTCACGGGCGGCCGCGGCCGGGCATGAAGGCACTGCGCCTGAGCATGGAGATCGGCCGCCAGTACGGCTACGAGCACTTCCTGTGGTGGTGGCCGAGCGCGGTATCGCGCGTGTGCGCGCGTGCGCTCGAAGAGGGCATCGAGACGAACTACGTGCGTACGCTCATCCGCCGGCGCGGGCTGACGGCCGAAGGCGCGAGCGAGGCCTGGCCGTGGATGTTCCGCATCTACACGCTCGGCCCGTTCCGCATCGAGCGCCACGGCGAGGCGCTCGGCGGCACCGGCAAGGCGCAGCGCAAGCCCCTGGAGCTGCTCAAGCTGCTCATCGCCCACGGCGGCGAGAAAGTGAGCGAGACGCGGCTGTCGGATGCGCTGTGGCCGCGCATCGACGGCGATTCGGCGCACCGCTCGTTCACCAGCGCGCTGCACCGCCTGCGCAAGCTTCTGGGCGAGGACAAGGCGATCGCGCTGCACGAGGCCAAGCTGACCATCGACCGGCGCTACGTCTGGGTCGACGCATGGGCGTTCGAGGCGTTCGCCTCGCGCGCCGAGGCCGCCGCGGATCCGGCGACGCTCGAGGCCCTCGCCGAGCGCATGCTCGCCCTTTATCGCGGGCCGTTCATGGCCGACGAGCCGGACGAGCCCGCCTATGAGCAGCCGCGCGACCGGCTGCGCGGGCGCCTCGCCCGCGCGATGGGTCGCGTGCTGCGCCACTGGCAGGAGAGCGGACAGCGCGAGCGCGCGCTCGGCTGCTACCAGAACTGCCGCGACATCGATCCGCCGGCCGCGGAGCAGGACAGCTTTAAGGCATTGGTAACTGATCGGTAAGCCATCCGCAGCGTCGCCCGCCTGATGATGGGCCGGTCCGGGACAGCGGTTCCGGCCTACTCAGGAGGCGGTCATGAAACGAACTCTCATTGCGGCGGCGGCGAGCGTAGCGCTCTCCGGCTGTTATGTCGTACCGATGGGCAACAACAACCTCGACCGGCTGATTCGCGCGGTCGAGCAGGCACCGGCTCCGCAGCAGCCCGCGCCCGCCCCCATGAGCGCGCAGGCGAAGCAGGTGCCTCCCGCATCCACGGGACCGGCGACGATCCCGGCGCGGCTTTACCCGGTGAACGACCTCGCCACCGAGGCCGGCATGGTGTCCGGAACGATCACCAACTTCATGAACGGCAAGGCGCGCTTCCAGCTCACCTACAAGGGCGAGCTGCTCGTCGGCGAGGCGACGCGCGTTTCCGGCGACGACCGCAAGGGCATCGCCACCGCCTGGGGCCCGAGCGGCTCCTTCATGACCTGCGAGTACCAGATGAGCGCGCCGGTGCGCGGCGCGGGCAACTGCAATTTCTCCGATGGCGCCCGCTACCAAGTCCACGTCGGGAACTAAGCCGATGCTCACCGCCCGCGAATGCGACGTGCTCCGCCTCCTTGCCGACGGCTGCAGCTACGAGCAGATCGCGCAGCGGCTGGGCATCTCGGTGCATACCGTCGGCACGCACGTGAAGAATACCTACCGCAAGCTGGGCGTGCGCCGCGCGGCGCAGGCAGTGACGCGCGCGGTCGAGCTCTCGCTGATGCCCGGCCGGCCGCCCACCATCCAGTAACGCGCCATCGTGAAGAGCATCCTTGACCCGGCGTTCCGCTACCGGCCGAGCTTCGCCACCGACGTGAGGGAAACGTTCGCGCGCGCGCGCCGTGAGGCGTTAGCCGGCGTCGAGGGCGCGCAGGATGGCGGCGACGCTCGCCTCGACCGGCTGCGCGACGTCAACGCGGATCGCGCGCGCCGGCGGCTCGAGCGCGGCGAGCTGGCTGTCGAGGAGGGCAGCCGGCATGTAGCGGTGCTTGCGCGCCGCCAGGCGTGAAGCGATGAGCGCCTTGTCGCCCTCGAGGAAGACGACCCGCGGATCGGCGATGCCGGCAAGCAGGCGCTGGCGGTAGGACTCCTTCAAGGCGGAGCAGGCCAGCACGGCGTCGCGCTCTTGGCGCAGGATTTCGTTGAGGCGGTCCAGCCAGGGCCAGCGATCCGAGTCCTGCAGGGGGATGCCGGCCGCCATCTTCGCCACGTTGGCGGCCGGGTGGTGGTCGTCGGCGTCGATGAAGCGCCAGCCCAGGCGCTCGGCGACGAGGCGGCCGATCGTCGTCTTGCCGACGCCCGACACGCCCATTACGACGACGATCATCCGGCTTTTACGGCATGGCCTCCGAATCGCGCGCGCATCATGGCAAGCAGGCGCCGCGTGAAGTCCGAGCCGCCCTGGCTGGAGAAGCGGTTCATCACGGCGAGCGTGATCACCGGCGCCGGGACGCCGAGCTCCACCGACTCGAGCGCGGTCCAGCGGCCTTCGCCGGAATCGGCCACCACCGGCGCGATGCCGGCGAGCGATTCGTTGTCCTTGAGGATGCCGGCGCAGAGATCCAGCAGCCACGAGCGCACGACGCTGCCGTGGCGCCAGGTTTCCGCCAGCCGCGCCGGATCGATGTCGAGGTCCTTGCGCGCGGCGAGCAGGGCGAAGCCCTCGGCGAGGGCCTGCATCATTCCGTACTCGATGCCGTTGTGCACCATCTTGGCGAAGTGGCCGGCGCCGCTCGGACCGCAGTGCAGCCAGCCGTTCTCCGGGTGGGGCGCCAGCAGCTTCGCCACCGGCTCGAAAATCTCGATCGACTTCGGTGTGCCGCCCAGCATCAGGCAGTAGCCCTGCTCGCGGCCATGGATACCGCCGGACACCCCGGCGTCGATGTAGCGCAGGCCCTGCTGGGACAGCGCCAGGGCCCGGCGCATGGAGTCGCGGTAGTAGCTGTTGCCGCCGTCGACGATGGTGTCGCCCGCCGACACCAGCGGCACGAGGTCACGGATGGTGTCCTCCACCGCGCCGCCCGCGGGCAGCATGAGCAGGATGATGCGCTCGCCCTCGAGGCGCGCGCACAGCGCGGCGAGGTTCTCCGCGCAATCGATGTCGGGTACGGCGCCCAGTGCGGCGCGCGCCTCGTCCGCGCGGTCGTAGCACACCACCGAGACCCCGGCCTGCGCGAGGCGGCGCGCCATGCCCGCGCCCATCCTGCCCAGCCCGACGATGCCGATCTGCATGAGTTCTCCTTGAACGTTGGCGGGCATTCTAGGGTCTGAACCTGCCTATGGATATCGTGGACCTGCTGCAGTGGCCCGCCATGGTGATCACGATCATCGCGGCCTACCTCGTCGGCTCGCGCTCGCCGCGCAAGCGCGTCATCGGCTTCTGGTGCTTCCTCGCGAGCAACGTGCTGTGGGTGGTGTGGGGCCTGCACGACCGCGCCTACGCGCTGGTCGGGCTGCAGTTCTTCCTTGCGGCGCTCAACTTCCGCGGCGTATACAAGAACGAATGAGCTCTTCGGCGTCGTCCGCCACGGGCTCGACATCGCGGAAGCTGCGCAGCCACGTGAGCTGGCGCTTGGCGAGCTGACGCGTCGCGGCGACGCCCTGCTCACGCAACGCTGCAGCGTCGATTTCTCCCTCCAGATGCCGCCATGCCTGCCGATAGCCGACCGCGCGCATGCTCGGCATGCCGGCTGTCAGGCGATACCGGACGCGCAGCGCGCGCAGCTCTTCCACCAGGCCTTGCGCGAGCATGGCATCGAATCGCTCTGCGATGCGCTTGGCGAGCACGGCGCGATCCGGGGGGATGAGGGCGTAGGCCGTGAGCCGGAAAGGCAGCGCGGCGCTCGCCCGGCCGCGCAGCGCGCTGATCGGGGTGCCGGTGATGCGCCAAACCTCGAGCGCGCGCTGGATGCGCTGCGCGTCGCCGGGTGCGATGCGCTGGGCGGCGGCCGGATCGACACGTCTCAGCTCCTCGTGCAGGGCCGCCCAGCCGCGCTTCGCCGCTTCGGCGTCGATCGCCGAGCGCACCTCGACATTGGCGGGAGGCAGCGCATCGAGACCGCTCACCAAAGCGCGGTAGTAGAGCATCGTGCCGCCGACGATGAGCGGTGTCTTGCCCCGTTGGATGATTTCAGTGCAGGCGGCAATCGCGTCCCCGCGCCACCGGCCGGTGGAGTAGCTTTCGTCCGGCTCGACCCCATCGATGAGGTGATGCCGCACCCGCGCGCGCTCCGCTGCGCTCGGCTTGGCCGTACCGATGTCGAGGCCGCGGTACACCTGCGCCGAGTCCATCGACACGATCTCGACCGGCAGATGCTCGGCGAGCGCCATGGCGAGCCGCGACTTGCCGCTCGCCGTAGGGCCGAGCAAGGCGAACGCTCTAGCGTCCTCCGGCGACGTCGAGGATGGCACCGCTGACGTAGGAGGCCTCGTCCGAGGCGAGCCACAGGATGGCGCGGGCGATCTCTTCCGCATCACCCGCCCGCTGCAGCGGCGCCTGCGCGCCGATGCGCTCGGCGCGGTCCGGATCGCCGCCGGAAGCGTGGATCTCGGTCTTGATCACGCCCGGCCGGATGGCGTTGACACGGATTCCCTCCGGACCGGCTTCCTTCGAAAGGCCGAGCGTCAGCGTGTCGACCGCCGCCTTGGAGGCGGCGTAGTCGACGTACATGCCGGGCGCGCCGATGCGCGCGGCGACCGACGACAGGTTGACGATCGAGCCGCCGCTGCCGCCGTGCTTCTTCGACATGCGCTTTACCGCCTCGCGCGCGCACAGGAAACTGCCGGTGATGTTGACGGCGAACATGCGCTGCAGCCGCGCCGCCGACATCTCGTCCACGCGGGCGCTGACGTCGACGATGCCGGCGTTGTTGACCAGCACGCTCAGCCTGCCGAGCTTGTCCGCTTCCTGGAACAGGCGCAGCACATCCGCTTCCCGGGACACGTCGCAGGCCACGGCGGTGCCGCCGATTTCGCTTGCCAGCGATTCAGCCGCCTTGCGGTCGCGGACGTAATTGATGCAGACCTTGTAGCCGCGTTGCGCGGCCAGGCGCGCGGTCGCCGCGCCGATGCCGCGGCTGCCGCCGGTGATGAGCATCACGCCAGCCATCAACGCCCCCTGAGGAAAAGCTTGTCGATCTCGCCCATGGTGAGCTGGTACCACGTCGGGCGGCCGTGGTTGCAGCTGCCGGAGCGCTCGGTTTCTTCCATCTCGCGCAGAAGTGCATTCATCTCGGTAATCGTGAGGACGCGGTTGGCGCGAACCGCGCCGTGGCAGGCCATCGTGGCGAGGAGCTCGTTCTGCCGCGCGCTCAGCACGGCGGCGGCGCCGTATTCGCGGATCTCGTTCAGCACGCTGCGCGCGAGGGCCGCGATGTCGCCGCTCGCGAGAAGCGCGGGCGCCGCGCGCACGGTGAGCTCGTTCGGTCCGGACACCGCGACCTCGAGGCCCAGGCGCTCGAGCGTCTCGCGGTGCTCTTCCGCGGTGGCGGCGTCGAGCGCGTTCACCGCCAGCACCGCCGGCACCAGCAGG
>DASSPL010000415.1:0-5960 GCA_035699685.1 Burkholderiales bacterium
AGCGGCTTTTTGCGGCAGCTCCGCCGCTTCCGCGGCGTAGGCCTTCTCCATGTTGGACTTCAATCCATGGCGGGCGAGGGCTTCGCCGAACCATTGCCGGATCTCGGGACGCTCGTCGGCGTAGTCGATCTGGTTGCCGCCGAGGCGCTGGGAGATCCACGCCTTGGGCACGCCCTGCGGGTTGCGGATGGCGACGCCCTCGGCCTTGAAGGCGAGATAGCGCGCAGGCGTGGTGCCGGTGTTGAAGTGCTGGTGGAACCACATGTTGGGCGGCACGATCATCGTGCCCTCCTTCCACTCGAACCGCTGCGGCTGCTCGCCCTCGGGCCACATGAGGCTGAAGCCCTCGCCGGACAGCACGATGACGTGCGCGCCGGGGCCGTGCGCGTGCGCCTTCTTGTAGGTGCCGACCGGGAACTGGGAGATGTGGCTGTTCATCGAGCCCCTGGCCATCGAGAAGCGGGTGTGCCCGCCGCCCGCGCCGCGCTCCTTCGCGGCGAAGAGCGGCAGGTTAATGGCATCGGCCACGAAGTTCGTGTCGAGCAGCAGGCCCTTCTGCTCGCCCTTGTTGGCGAAGTAATCCGGCTCGCCGTCGAAGCGGTCCTTGAAGTCGTACTTGGTGTTGAAAACGAACCCGACGTCGGTGAAGGCGTTGATGATCACCGGCGCGTTGGTCACCGCGACGAAGCGCGCGGGCGCCTGGCCTGAGCCGTTGAAATGCTGGTGCCAGCAGTTGAGCGGGATGGCGAAGATCGCGCCCGCCTTCCACTCGAACTGGATGCGCTTGCCCGAGTCGTTCCACACCGCGGTCGAGCCGCGGCCGTCGAGCACGTAGATCATCTCCTCGAAGAGCTGGCGCTGCGGCGCCAGGCTCTTGCCCGGCGGGATCTCGCAGACGTAGCAGTCGTTCGACGTGCGCGACGCGTCGTGGTTGAGGTAGACGCCCCTGCCGCCGCGGCGCGCCCACGGCTTCAGCTCCACGGTGTGCAGGTTTTCGACGTAGAAGGAGCTGATGATGTCGAGGCCCTCGTCGCGCACCCAGCGCGTGTAGGGCGTCTCCTTCTCGGTGGCGAACTTCTTCGCGAAATCTTCGGAAACGGTCGCGGTCTTCATTCGTGGTTGTAATCGGTCTCGTTGTTGCGCGGCTGGTAACCCTCGCCCGCCGGGCACGCGGCCTCCTTCGGCCGCGGGATCACGGTCTGCTGGAACAGCATGTTCATGAACATGATGAGCGGCTTCGGCTTCATCACCAGCGCGCGCGCCGGCCGCTCGGTGCTGGCGTTGAAGTGCTGGTGCACGCAGTTCATGTGCACGATCGCCACGTCGCCCGCCTTCCAGTCGTAGCGCACGCCGTCATGCACCTCGTAGCCCACGCCGTCGAGGATGTAGAACGCCGCCTCGTTGACGTGCCCGTGCTTCTGCGTCCTGCCGCCGGGGGCATATTCCTCCAGGTGCACGTGCAGCGTCTGGCCGAGCCCGTCGACCGGCTCGACGAAATGCTTGCTGAAGGACTGCGGGCCGTCGTTGAACGTGAGGTCGCGGCCCTTGATCACGCGCGGCAGCGAGCGCAGGCGCTTCAGCTCGTCCTTCAGGCTGTACTGCCCCTGGATGCCGCGGACGAAGATGCGGTCCTTCTTGCTCGAGTAGTGCGATTCCTTGCCCATTTAGCGCTTCCTGGTCACTCCGCGTCCCTCTTTATGGCCTGCCCCTTGAGGAAGAGTTCCGACCAGAGCTTCTCCCACTTCTGCGACTCATCCAGCACGATGACCGGATCGATCATCTGGAAGGGGAACTTGTTGAGGTTGGTCTCCACCGCGGTGCTGGCGGGCACGCGGTTACGCGCCTTGAGCAGGTTCTGGCCTTCCGGCGAGAGCATGAAGTCGACGAAAAGAAGCGCCGCGTGCGGCCGGTCGGTGCGCTTGGAGACCGCGACCCCGTTCGGCCGGCCGAACGTCGGGTTGAGCGCCTTCCACCGGATCGGCGCGCCGTTGACCAGCAGGCGCTCGGCGTTGTGGTTGTAGATCGTCGCCGCGAGCGGGATCTCGCCCGACGAGACCAGCTCGGCCATCAACGTGTGGCCGCTGCGGATCTGCGGCTTCTGCGAAGCGATCTTGCGGAAAAGTTCGAGCCCTTTCTTTTCTCCCATATGCTTGACGATCGAGCCGAACCAGTCCTCGTCGCTCGCCTCGATGCCGATCCTGCCGGTCCAGCGCGGGTGCGCCAGGTCCTCGTACGAATTGGGCACCTCTTCCGGCTTCACCAGGTTGGTGTTGTAGGCGATGGTGAAGAAGTTGAAGCGGTCGGCGACGTAATGGCGGTGCTTGGCGAACGCCGCCGGCGGCAGCGTCTTGAAGTGCGGGCTCCAGAACTCCTCCAGCAGCCCCTCGCGGTAGATCGCCTCGAGCTCCGGCCCGTTCAGCTCGAACGCATCGACCGTATGGCGCCCGGCGCGCGCCTCGGTCAGCGCCCGCTGCAGCACCTTCTCGCTCGACGAGCGCCACAGCTCGACCTTCACCCCGTACTTCTTCTCGAACGCCTGCGTGATGGGAATCGAGTCCTTGGTGTTGAGGGAGGTGTAGACGACGACCTGCTTTTCCTTCTTCGCGCCTGCGATCAGGCGCTCCTCGCGGTCGGCGCCCTGGTACATGTAGAGCGGCTTGTGCGGCCCCGGCTTCGGCTGGGCGAGGACGGCGCCCGACACGGCAAGCAGCAACGCGGCAAAAAGGCTGCGACGGCCCATGGTCAATCCTCCTCCGTAAACAAAAACGGGCGCCTTATGGCGCCCGTTGACTCTAGCCCGGTTCGCTCAGAAGTTGTAGAGGATGCCGAGCGCCGCCTGCGTGATATCGGCGCCCCGCGCGGGATTGAGGATCGACGAGTTGTCGTAGATGGCCGACGCGCCGTTGTTCAGCCGGGTCACCATCGTATACAGCCGCGTCTGCCGGTCGAGGTCATAGCCGAGCGCGCCGCTCAACATCCAGGACGACAGGCCCGTGGTGCTGCAGCCCGCGCCGCCGCTCACCTCGCAGGTTCCCTCGCCGCCGCGCACGTACTGCGCCGCGGCACGCCAGGGACCGCCGAGGCGCCCCTCCCAGCCCACCGCCCAGTTCACATGGCGGTAGCTCCTGAAGCGCGTCCCGGCCAGGGCCGAGTCCTCCTGCCACTTCATCCGCGCCACGTCGATGGTGAACTCGTGCCCGGGTATGCCTTTCCAGGTGCCGCTCAGGCGCGTCGCGTTGTCCTTCGACTTGGCGTGCGGATCGGCCAGGTTGCTGAGCGCGCCGGTGACGTTGGCCGAGCCGCCGAACCAGTCGTTGTGCCGCTCGTGCGCGAGAGACACGTAGAACTGCTTGCTGTCGTATTTCACCCCGGTCGACAGCAGCCGGCGGTTGCGGGTGATCGTCGGATTGCCCCAGCGCTCGTCCGGCATGTACTGCAGGCCGAACGTCACCCCGCCGAACTCGGGCGTCTCGTACATGATGCTGTTCGGCGCGCGCTCGTGGAAGCGGGCGGCGTTGTCGCGGCCGAAGCCGATGTGCGACAGCATGTTGCTCGCCGAGGAGAAGTTGCCGCTCTTCACGCCGAAGAAGCTCAGCGTGTCGCCGTACTCCTTGTAGATCGTGTCCATGTGGCCGAGCTTGACCGTGCCGAAGCCGCCGGACAGGCCGACGAAGGAGTTGCGGGTGGCGAAGATCACGTCGTTGCCGCTCACGCCGCCCGAGCCCTGGTCGACGCCGGCCGCGACGTCCTCGGGATCCTCGAAGTTGACGGTCTGCTCGATCTGCCAGATCGCCTTCATCCCGTGGGCCACCCGGCGCTCGCCGCGGAAGCCGAGGCGCGAGTTGGAGGTCTGCAGGGCAAAGTGGTTGCTATGGTCCGCGCCACTCGTGCCGAGCACGCCGCTGGTGGCGTTCAGGGTCGAGACCGCGGTGCCCGCGGACGAGGCGCCGGACGTCTTGCCGCTCTGCAGCTGCGGATAAAGGCGGCCGTAGAACTGCACGGTGCCGATCTGCTCGTTGCCGAAAACGATCTGCGCCTCCGCGGCCGGCGCGACGAACGCGGCGCCCAGCGCGACGGCGAGTGCTGTCCTTTTCATCTTTCCTCCTCCCAGAAGAAGTGTTCCGTATTAAGGAACTGCGATCTTGGAAACGGAACGGCTGCGTAAAAGCTACAAGTGCGCCTAGCGGCCTGTCAAGCCGACGCCCCGGTTTAGCCGCCGTACTCGTCCAACTTGTAGCGCCGAGGCTTCAACGCCCGGCACAGCTCGCGGTTCAGCGCCGCCTGCGGGAGTGCAATGCCGCATTCGGCCGCCATCTGCGCCACGATCGCCATGTCGTCCTCGGCCCAGGCCATGGTCTGCGTGCCCCATTTCGCCAGGGCGTCGTTGGCCGCGCTGGACTTGAGCAGCGCCTGCCTCAGGCGTTCCGGGTCGACACCGTGGCGCTGCGCGAGCGCCAGGCCCTCGTGGTCGGCCACCAGGCAGGCCCACAGGATCAGGTTGTTGGCGGCCTTGGCGACCTGGGCGGAGCCGACCTCGCCGCTATGCACGACGTCGCTCGAGTAGGCGCTCAGCACCGGTTTTATCCTTTCGACGACATCGGCCGGCCCGCCGACGAAGGACAGCAGCGTACCGTCGTCCGCGGCGCGCCCTCCCCGGCACACGGTGGAGTCGACGACGTGGACGCTCCCCGCTTCGTTTGCCAGACGCTGCACCGTGGCGGGGTGCACCGTGCTCAGGATGGCGACGATGCAACCGGGCCGGGCGCCGAGCTTCGGGAAGAGCTCGACCACCTCATGGTCGAACCCGACGCAGACGAGGATCACCGTGCATTCACGCGCCAGCGCGGCGGCATCCGGCGACCAATGGGCGCCGCGCGCTTCGACCTCCGCCTTCCTGTCCTTCGCATCCGTGGCGAACGTGCGAAACCCCTTGCGCGCCAGGTGGCCGATGATCGGCAGACCCATGCGTCCTGCGCCCACCACGCCGACGGTCTCTTTCATCGTTTCTGCGTCAGCGTGTCTATCAGCGCCGGCTGGCCGGCCCTGACGCGCTGGATGGCGCGCTTGAGGGCGGGCGCGATGTCCCCCGGCTTGTCGATCGGGCCCTCGGCGTACCAGCCCATGGACCTGGCGAGGCCGGCAAAATCGGGCGCCGGGTCGTCCATGTCCATGCCGATGTAGGCGCGCTCGACCGGCGTGCCGCGCAGCCTGGCCATGCGGATCTGGTGCTCCCAGTCGTTGTAGTAGGCGCGGTTGTTGTACATGACCACCAGCATCGGGATCTTGTGCTTCGCCGCCACCCATAGCGCGCCGGCGTCGAACATGAGGTCGCCGTCGGGCTGGAGGTCGACCACCAGGCGTCCCGCCGCGCGGTGCGCGAGCGCCACGCCGAGCGAGATGCCGATCTGCGTCGCCGTGCCGAGGGACTTGCCGGGATGGCGATAGGGACGGTCGAAGTCCCAGATCTTGCGCGTCCATTCCTCGAGGGTGTTGGCGGTCAGCACCCAGTCATGGTCCTTGATCGCGTTCCACACTTCGGTGGCGAGGCGCGGCAGCGTGACCGGGCTCGCGTCCCAGTCTTCCTTCGCCTTTGCTTCCCACTTCGCGTGCGCGGCCTTGCGCAGCCCGGCGAACCAGGGCTCGCTCTTCTTCCCGCCGACGAGCTGCGTGAGCGCGGGGATGGCGATGGTCGTGTCGGCAAGGATGCGCAGGTCGGCGTGCGACATGCGCTGGTAGTCCATCGCCCAGCTCGAGATCTCGAGGTCGCCGAAGCCGATGTCGATCCACTTGCAGCCGGCCGGCACGATCGAGGTCACCTTGCGCGTCGCGCTCTCGAGCTCGGTGGTGGCGCGCTCCCAGTCGCGCGTGTCGAGGCAAAGCAGCACGTCCGCCTCGCGGAACACGTCCTTCACCATGCTGAGGTTGTTCGGGTGCCGGCTGGGGAAATTGAGCCGCGCGTT
>DASSPL010000416.1:0-3459 GCA_035699685.1 Burkholderiales bacterium
CGAGAACGTCAACGGCGAGAAGATCGTCACCAAGCGCCTGCCGAAGCAGGACATCGCCAAGATGATCGGCGCCTCGCGCGAGATGGTGAGCCGGGTCATGAAGGACCTGCAGACCGGCGGCTACATCGAGATGCGCGGCTCCAACATCGTCCTGCGCGACACCATCATGCTGCCGGAGTAGGTGGCCACCGCGGCCAAAGCCTTAAAGCAGGGCGCACCGCTGCCGGCCCGCCTGGCCGGGCTGATCCGCGAAGCGAAGTGGCTGCTCCTCGGCGTAGCGGGGCTCTACCTCCTCCTCATCTTCGCCACGTACAGCCGCACCGACCCGGGCTGGTCGCACAGCGCCACCGGCGCGGTGGCGAAGAACGCGGGCGGCGCGGTCGGCGCCTGGCTCGCCGACGTGTTCCTCTACCTCTTCGGCCTTTCCGCCTACTGGTGGGTGGCGCTCCTCGGCGCCGCAGTCGTCTGGGGCTGGAAGCGCTTCGAGGCCAAGGCGGTCGGCCTCGCGCTGGGCGGCTTCGCCCTCCTCATCCTTTCCAGCGCCTCGCTCGAGTTCCTGAGATTGCACAGCCTGCCGGCCGAGCTGCCGCTCGCTCCCGGCGGCGTGATCGGCCACGTCATCGGCGGCGCGCTCGGCACCGGGCTCGGCTTCACCGGCGCGACCCTGCTGCTCGTCGCGCTCGCCGCGATCGGCCTGAGCCTGTTCACCGGGATGTCGTGGCTGACGGTGTCCGAGTACGTCGGCTGGGCCCTCGAATCCCTCGCCGGGTTCGTGCGGCGCAAGTGGGAGGCGCGCCAGGACCGCCGCCTGGGAGAGATCGCGCGCGAGGAGCGCGAGTTGGTGGTCGAGGCGGAAAAGAAGCGCGAGGAGAGCCATCCGCCGCTGCACATCGAGCCGCCCGCCGCCAAGATCAAGAAGTCCGAGCGCGTGCAGAAGGAGAAGCAGGCGCCGCTCTTCGAGCACCTGCCCGACACGCCGCTGCCGCCGCTCAAGCTGCTCGACGAGGCCAAGGTCGACGGCGAGCAGGTCAGCGCCGAGACGCTCGAGTTCACCTCGCGCCTGATCGAGAAGAAGCTGTCCGACTTCGGCGTATCGGTGAAGGTGCTCGCCGCCTATCCCGGCCCGGTGATCACGCGCTACGAGATCGAGCCGGCGGTGGGCGTCAAGGGCAGCCAGATCGTCAACCTGGTCAAGGACCTGGCGCGCGCGCTGTCCGTGGTGTCGATCAGGGTGGTGGAGACCATCCCCGGCAAGTCCTGCATGGGCCTCGAGATCCCGAACCCGCATCGCCAGACCGTCCGCCTGTCCGAGATCCTCGGCTCGGAGGCCTACCATTCTTTGAATTCCCCGCTCGCCATCGCGCTCGGCAAGGACATCTCCGGCAACCCGGTGGTCGCCGACCTCGCGCGGATGCCGCACCTGCTCGTCGCCGGCACCACCGGCTCGGGCAAGTCGGTGGCGATCAACGCGATGATCCTCGCGCTCCTGTACAAGGCCGAGCCGAAGCACATCCGCCTCATCCTGATCGACCCGAAGATGCTCGAGCTCTCGGTCTACCAGGACATCCCGCACCTGCTCGCGCCGGTGGTCATCGACATGAAGCAGGCGGTGAACGCGCTCACCTGGTGCGTCGCCGAGATGGACCGCCGCTACAAGCTCATGAGCTGGATCGGCGCGCGCAACCTGTCGGGCTACAACCACAAGGTGTCCGAGCAGAAGTACGAGGACCCCTTCGCCCTCGACACCGGCAACCCGCAGACGCTCACGCCGATGCCGCAGATCGTGGTGGTGATCGACGAGCTCGCCGACCTGATGATGGTCGTCGGCAAGAAGGTCGAGGAGCTGATCGCGCGCATCGCGCAGAAGGCGCGCGCCGCCGGCATCCACCTGATCCTCGCCACGCAGCGCCCCTCGGTCGACGTGATCACGGGCCTCATCAAGGCCAACATCCCGACGCGCATCGCCTTCCAGGTGGCCTCGCGGGTCGATTCGCGCACCATCCTCGACCAGCAGGGCGCCGAGTCGCTGCTCGGCGCCGGCGACATGCTCTACCTGCCGCCGGGCAGCGGGCTGCCGCAGCGCGTGCACGGCGCCTTCGTCGCCGACCACGAGGTGCACAAGGTCGTCGAGCACCTCAAGTCGCTCGCCAAGCCCGAGTACCTGAGCGAGATCCTCGAGCCGCCGTCCCTGGAAGACCCGGCCGCGGCCGGCGCCGACGGCGTGCCCACCGGCGAGAAGGACCCGCTCTACGACCAGGCAGTGGAGATCGTGCTGCGCACCCGCCGGCCGTCGATCTCGCTCGTGCAGCGGCACCTGCGCATCGGCTACAACCGCGCCGCCCGCCTGATCGAGGACATGGAGCGCGCCGGCATGGTCTCCGCCATGCAGGCCAACGGCAACCGCGAGGTGTTGGTCCCCGCCAAGGCGGAGTAGTCTTCACCCCATGCGTACATTCCTCGGGGCGCTGGCCCTCCTCATTGGCTTTTCGGCGGATGCGGCAAGCATCGACCGCTACAAGACGTTCCTCAACGGCACGCAGTCGGCGCGCGCGGCGTTCGAGCAGCACGTGTTCGACCGCAACGGCAAGATCGTGCAGGAGTCGAAGGGCAACTTCGTCTTCCAGCGCCCGGGGCGCTTCCGCTGGGTGTACGACAAGCCGGCCGACCAGGTGATCGTCGGCGACGGCCAGCGCGTCTGGATCTACGACCGGCAGCTGAACCAGGTCACCGTGCGCAAGCTCTCCGCCGCGCTCGGCTCGACGCCCGCGGCGCTCCTGTCCGGCGGCAGCGGCATCGAGTCGCAGTTCGCGCTCAACGACGCGGGCGAGAAGGACGGCCTGGAATGGATGGAGGCGCGCCCGCGCGAGCGCGAGGCCGGCTTCGAGCTGGTGCGCATGGGCTTCAACGCCGACGGCCTGCAGGCGATGGAGCTCACCGACCACTTCGGCCAGCGCACGGTGCTGCGCTTCTCCAAGCTCGAGCGCAACCCGAAGGTCAACCCGAACGAGTTCCGCTTCGACCCCCCGAAAGGCGCTGACGTCCTAGGGGACAAGTGACCGCGGATCTGTTCGGCAAGGCGGAGCCCGCGCCGCCGCTCGCGGAAGGACTGCGGCCCAAGACGCTCGACGAAGTGGTGGGCCAGGAGCATCTGCTCGGCCCCGGCAAGCCGCTGCGCCTCGCCTTCGAGTCGGGCCGGCCGCACTCGATGATCCTGTGGGGGCCGCCGGGGTCCGGCAAGACGACCATCGCGCGGCTGATGGCGAAGTCGTTCAACGCCGAGTTCGTCGCGCTGTCGGCCGTTTTCTCCGGCGTGAAGGACATCCGCGAGGCCGTCGCCGCCGCGCAGGCGCGCCTCGAGCAGTTCGGCCGCAAGACCATCCTGTTCGTCGACGAGGTGCACCGCTTCAACAAGGCGCAGCAGGATGCCTTCCTGCCGTACGTGGAGCAGGGGCTCATCAC
>DASSPL010000417.1:0-4073 GCA_035699685.1 Burkholderiales bacterium
ACAGGGCAAGGACATCATCAGCTTCTGCATCGGCCAGCCCGACTTCCCGGCGCCGGACAACGTGCAGGAAGCCGCCATCAAGGCGATCCGCGGCGGCAAGCACGGCTACACGCCGTCCGCCGGCATCGACGAGCTGCGCGAAGCCGCCGCCCGCTACATGGCGTCGATGCGCGGCGGATTGCCGATCCGCGCGCAGGACGTGGTCGTCGGCGCCGGCGCCAAGCCGTTCATCGCCTACGCCATCCTTTCCACGACCGACTACGGGTCGGGCGACGAGGTCATCTATCCCAACCCGGGCTTTCCCATCTACGAGTCGCAGATCGCCGCCCACGGCGCCAGGCCGGTGCCGATCCATCTGCACGAGAAGCGCAACTTCTCCTTCGACCCGGCCGAGCTCGAGCGCCTGATCACGCCGCGGACCAAGCTCCTCATCCTCAACTATCCGCACAACCCGACCGGCGGCTGCCTCACCCGGCAGGAGCTGGAGCAGATCGCGGCCGTGCTGAAGAAGCATCCGCAGGTGTGGGTGTATGCCGACGAGATCTACTCGCGGTTGGCCTACGCAGGCGAATTCTTCTCCATCGCCCAGGTGCCGGGGATGTACGAGCGCACCATCATCTCCGACGGCGCCTCCAAGACCTGGGCGATGACCGGCTGGCGCATCGGCTTCACCTCCAACCCGGCGCTCGCGCCGGTCTTCACGCGCTGGATCACGAACACCGAATCGTGCGCCTCGCAGATCAGCCAGTGGGCCGCCGTGGAGGCGATCAACGGGCCGCAGGACGACGCGCGCCGCATGCGGGACAGCTTCCTGGAAAGGCGCGACTTCATCGTCGGCCTGCTGAACGAGGTGCCGGGCGTGAAATGCCAGGTGCCGGGCGGCGCCTTCTATGTCTGGCCGAACGTCACCGACGCCTGCCGCATGATCGGCGCGGCCGACTCCGAGGAGTTCAGGAAGCGGCTGCTGAACGAGGCGGGCGTCGCCGTGCTGGCCGACATTCATTTCGGCAGCCGCGTGCCCGGCGAGGGGCAGCACGTGCGCTTCTCGTATGCCGCGTCGCGCCAGGCGATCGAGGCCGGCGTGCAGCGCATGGCGGATTTCATCCGCAAGAACACGCGCAAGGCCGCCTGAGCCGAAGGCGAATGTAATGTCCGTCTGGAAGCCGAGTGTCACGGTCGCCGCGGTGGCGCAGCGCGGCGACCGGTTCCTGGTCATCGAGGAGCGCATCACCGGGCGCCTGGTGCTGAACCAGCCCGCGGGGCACCTCGACCCGGGCGAGTCCCTCATCGCGGCCTGCCGGCGCGAGGTGCTGGAGGAGACCGCTCACCGCTTCGAGCCCACCGCCCTGATCGGGGTCTACCGCTGGCACTACGCGAAGAAGGACGTCACTTTCCTGCGCTTCTGCTTCGCCGGCGAGATCCTCGGCGAGGAGGGCGGCCGCGAGCTCGACAAGGCCATCGTGCGCGTGCACTGGCTGACCGCGGCGGAGCTCGCGGCGCGCAGCGCCGAGCACCGCTCGCCGCTCGTGCAGCAATGCATGGACGATTACCTCGCCGGCCGGCGCTACCCGCTGGACGTCTTTTCGGCGCAATTTGCGTGAAGGTGGTCGTCGGCATGTCGGGCGGCGTCGACTCGTCGGTCGCCGCGCTGCTCCTCAAGCGCGAAGGCCATGAGGTCGTCGGTCTCTTCATGAAGAACTGGGAGGACGACGACACCGACGAGTACTGCTCGACGCGCCAGGACCTGATCGACGCGGCGGCCGCCGCGGACGCCATCGGCATCGAGCTCGAGGCGGTGAACTTCGCCGCCGAGTACAAGGACCGCGTGTTCGCCGACTTCCTGCGCGAATACTCCGCCGGCCGCACGCCCAACCCCGACGTCCTGTGCAACGCCGAGATCAAGTTCCGGGCGTTCCTGGACCACGCGATGCGCCTTGGCGCGGCGAAGATCGCCACCGGACACTACGCGCGCGTCGATTCACGAGGCGGCCGCTACCGGTTGCTCAAGGGTCTCGATGCGGGCAAGGACCAGAGCTACTTCCTCCACCGCCTGACGCAGGAGCAGCTTTCGCGCGTCATGTTCCCGGTCGGAGAGATCCAGAAAAGCGAAGTAAGGCGCCTCGCGCTCGAGGCCGGGCTGCCCAACCACGCGAAGAAGGACTCGACCGGCATCTGCTTCATCGGCGAGCGGCCGTTCCGCGAGTTCCTCAACCGCTACCTTCCGCACCAGCCGGGAGCCATGGTCACCCCGGAAGGAAAGACGGTCGGCGAGCATATCGGGCTCGCCTTCTATACGATCGGCCAGCGCAAGGGGATAGGCATCGGCGGCAAGGGGGAGGCCTGGTATGTCGCCGGCAAGGACCTCGCTGCCAACAGGCTCATCGTCGTGCAGGGCCACGACCACCCGCTCCTGATGAAGCGTTCACTGGAGGCGCTCGACACCAGCTGGATCGCAGGCGCACCGCCGAGTCCGGGGTCATCCCACAGCGCGAAGACGCGCTACCGTCAGGCCGACGCGCCCTGCACGCTGAGCCGCGTGCTGGACAGCGAAATACGGGTGGATTTCGGCGCCCCGCAATGGGCGGTGACGCCCGGCCAGTCGGTGGTGCTTTACGACGCCGAGGAGTGCCTCGGCGGGGGCATCATTACTTAGGCGCCTGCGGCACCGTCTCGCTGAACGAGGCTCGCTCCATCAGCTTGCGGTAATGCTTGGCGGCCGCGGGGTAATCGTTCTCCCAGTCGACCTCGCCGGGCTTGCGGAAGCCGAGCCATCCCAGGCAGCAGCCCACGGCGATGTCGGCGAGCGAGTAGCGCTCGCCGTGGCACCAGGGGCGGCCTTCGAGATCCTTTTCGACGAGCGCCATGCCGCGGTGCATGCGCGCGAGCTGCTTGTCGATCCAGGCCTTGCTGCGCTCCTTCTTGTCGCGCAGCCCCTCGTAGCGCACCAGCAGCCCGGCGTCGAGCACGCCGTCGGCCAGCGCCTCCCAGCGGCGAACCGCGACGCGCTCGCGCGTCTCGTCCGGGATCAGGCGGGTGATGGGCGAGCGCGCGTCGAGGAATTCGACGATCACGCGCGAATCGAACAGCGGCGTGCCGTCGTCGAGCAGCAGGGTCGGGATCTTGCCAAGCGGGTTGTGCGCATTGGCGGGATTGTCGAGCGGCTGGACGTCGACGAGCTCGAGCTCGCACTCGATCTTCTTTTCGGCGAGGACGACCCGCACCTTGCGGGTATAGGGGCTGGCGAGACCGGCGAGTAGCTTCATGGTGGGCGCGCGATTATACCGATCGCATGCAGCCCCCAACGCGCCGGCGCAGTGCCGGGATGACCTCTTTCGCAAACCACGGGTTCGCCTTCAGCCACGCCTTGTTGCGCCAGCTCGGATGCGGCAGCGGGAAGAACTCGGGCAGGTACTCGCGAAACGCGCGCACCGTCTGCGCGAGCGTGCTCTTGCGCCGCTGGCCGAGGTAGTACTTTTGCGCGTAGCTGCCGACGAGCAGCGTCAGCTCGACGCGAGGCAGCGCGGCGCGGAACTTCGGCTGCCACAGCGGCGCGCACTGCGGCATCGGCGGCAGGTCGGCGCCCTCCACCGTGCCGGGATAGCACAGGCCGACCGGGACGATGGCGACGCGCGAGGTGTCGTAGAAGGCATCGCGGTCGATCGCCAGCCACTCGCGCAGCACGTCGCCCGACGGATCGTTCCACGGGATGCCGGTCTGGTGCACGCGGCGGCCCGGCGCCTGGCCGACGATCAGCACGCGCGCGGTGGCGCCGACGCGAAACACCGGCCGCGGCTCGAGCGAGCGGCTGCAGAGCCGGCACGCCGCCGCCTCGACGCTCACCTTGCGCAGCGAAATTCGCATGCCCCGTATAATAGAAGCCCATGCCATCGCCGCTCGCCGCGCTGTCACCCCTCGACGGCCGGTACGCCAAAACGGTGGACCCGCTCAGGGTCCACTTCAGCGAGCAGGCGCTCATCGGTTACCGCATCCGCATCGAGCTCGAATGGCTGCAGGCGCTCGCCCAGGAGCGCGCCATCCGCGAGCTGAAGCCGTTCTCGCCGCGCACGCTCGGC
>DASSPL010000418.1:0-6348 GCA_035699685.1 Burkholderiales bacterium
GTTGCCGCCCGCGCCCGAGCGGTTGTCGACCACCACCGTCTGGCCGAGCTCCTGCTGGAAGCGCGGCTGCAGGATGCGCGCGACGATGTCGATCAGCCCGCCGGGCGGATACGGCACGACGATGGTGACGGTGCGGGTGGGAAACGACTGTGCGAATGCAATGCTGCTCGCGGCGAGCGCCGCAATGAAGCAGATGAGTCTCACGCTACCTCCTCCTCGTCGTTAGCGGCCCTTGAAGACCGGCTTCCTCTTCTCCATGAAGGCTCTGCGGCCTTCTTGATAATCCTCGCTGGCGAAGCATTCCTGCACCCACGCATCGCAGGCCGCCGTATCGTACTTCTGCTTGACCACTTCGGCGATCACGCGCTTCGCGGTGCGCTGGGTGAGCGGCGCGTTGGCGGCGATCATGTCGCAGTATTCGCGCGTCGTGCGCTCGAGCTCGGCCACCGGCACCACGCGGTGCACGAGCCCCATGTCCTTCGCCTCGGCGGCGCTGAACTGCCGCGCCGTCAGCATGATCTCGAGCGTGTAGGCCTTGCCGACCAGGTCGACCAGCACCTTCATCGACGAGGCGCGATAGCCCAGGCCCATCTTCGCCGCCGGGATGCCGAAGCGCGCGTCGTCCGCCGCGATGCGCAGGTCGCAGAGCGCCGCGATGTTCAGCCCGCCGCCGATGCAGTAGCCGCGGATCATGGCGATCACCGGCTTGTCGCAGCCCTTCAGCGCCGCGTTGGCCTTCTCCGCCACCTCGTCGTAGTGCTTCACCTGCTCGGCGCTCGAGCGCTGCTTCTCGAATTGCGAGATGTCGGCGCCCGAGACGAACGCCTTGTCGCCCGCCCCGGTCAGGACGATCGCCCGGATGGCCCCGTCTTTCGAAAATTCTTCCAGAACCCGGGGGATGGCCTCCCACATGTCGAGCGAGACCGCGTTGCGCCGCTCGGGATTGTTGAAGACCACCCAGCCGATCGCGCCGTCCTTGCGGCCAATCAGTCGCTCGGTCACACGACCCCTTCGGCGCGCAGGCGCTTGATGGCGGCCGGGTCGTAGCCGAGCTCGGAGAGGATCTCGTCGGTGTGCTGGCCGATTTCGGGCGTGGCGGTCTTGAGCGTCGCCGGCGTGCGCGACAGCTTCACCGCCTGGTTGAGAATCTTGAACCTGCCCAGGCGCGGATGGCTGACCTCGGCCGCGGCCTGCAGGTGCTGCACCTGCGGGTCGGCGAACACCTCGTTCATCTTGTAGATCGGCCCGGTCGGCACGCCGATCTTGTTGAGCGCCTCGATCCAGTGCTCGGAGGTGTTCTTCGCCAGCTCCTCGTTCATCACCGCGTTCAGCGCCGAGCGGTTCTTCGCGCGCAGCTCGTTGGAGCTGAAGCGCTCGTCCTTCTCCAGCTCCTTGCGGCCGAAGAGCTCGCAGATGCGCTTCCACATGCCGTCGCCCGAGGCGGCGACGTTGATGTAGCCGTCCTTCGTCTTGTAGGCCGAGGTCGGCATGCTGGTCGGGTGGTCGTTGCCGACCTGTCCCGGGACTTCGCCTTTCATCGCGTAGCGTGCCGCCTGGAAATCGAGCAGCGCGATGCCGGCGTTGAGGAGCGAGCTCTGCACCCACTGCCCCTTGCCCGAGCGCTCGCGCTCGAGCAGCGCGGTCATGATGCCGAGCGCGGCGAACAGGCCCGCGCCGACGTCCGCCACCGCGGCGCCGACGCGCATGGGACCGCGTCCCGGCTCGCCGGTCACCGACATGATCCCGCTCATGCCCTGCGCGATCTGGTCGAAGCCCGGGCGCTTGACGTACGGTCCGTCCTGGCCGAAGCCCGAGATGCTCGCGAGAACGATGCGCGGGTTGATGCGGGCGAGCGACTCGTAGTCGATGCCGAGGCGGAACTTGACGTCCGGGCGGTAGTTCTCCGCGACCACGTCGGCGGTCTTCACCAGCCGCTCGAGCACCTCGCGCGCGCCCGGCTGCTTCATGTTGAGGGTCATCGCGCGCTTGTTGCGGTGCAGGTTCTGCATGTCCGGGCCGTCGCGCGGGCCGCCCATGTTCTCGTTCGGGTCGACGCCCGGCGGCGACTCGATCTTGATCACGTCGGCGCCGAAATCGGCGAACTGGCGGATGCAGGTCGGGCCGGCCCGAACGCGGGTAAAGTCGAGGATTCGCAGGTGCGAAAGCGCGGTGGAGGCGGCGATGGCGGGCATGGGAATATTCTATGCCGCCGGGCTGTTCCACTCGGCGGCAGGTTCAATCACGAGGAGGAGACTGCAGATGAGAGCTTTACTCGCAATCGCGGCGGCGCTGGTGCTCGCGTCCTGTTCGAGCATGCCCGACTGGATGCCCGGCAGCGGCGCGATGAAGGTCAGCCTGACGGGCGCGGAGGAGGTGCCGCCGGCCAACACCTCGGGCTCGGGCAGCGGCAGCTTCCGCGTGGCCGACGACGGCACCATCACCGGCAGCGTCACCACCAAGGGCGTGCAGGGCACGATGGCCCACATCCACCAGGGCGCGAAGGGCGCGAACGGCCCGGTGATCGTTCCGCTGACCAAGAACGGCGACACGTACAGCGTGCCCGAGGGGCGCAAGCTCACGCCGGCGCAGATCGAGGCGCTGAAGAAGGGCCAGCTCTACGTGAACGTGCACAGCGACCGCTACAAGGGCGGCGAAGTACGCGCGCAGCTGCAGCCCTAGGGCTCCTGATCCTGGCGGGCGCGGCGGTCGCTCAGTATCCCGAGCGGCCGCTGCGGTTCATCGTCCCGCAGGCGCCGGGCAGCGCGACCGACAACATCGCGCGCCTCGTCGCGCCGGAGATGGCGAAGCAGCTCGGCCAGGCGGTGGTCGTCGACAACCGCCCAGGCGGCGCCCTCACCATCGGCATCGACGCGGTGGCCAAGAGCGCGCCCGACGGCTACACCATCGGCATGGGCCCGGTCGGCGCGCTGGCCATCACGCGCCACATGGTCGAGAAGCTTCCTTATGACATCGAGCGCGACCTGCAGCCGGTCGCGCTCATCACCACCGGCTACATGCTGCTCGCCGCGTCCCCCAAGGCGCCGTTCAGCGATGTGCGGGGCCTGATCGACTACGCGAAGCGCAACCCGGGCAAGCTGTCCAACGCCTCGTCGAGCAACGGCTCGCCCGGCCATGTCAGCGGCGAGCTGTTCAAGTACATGACCGGCACCGACATCGTGCACATCCCCTACAAGGGCGGCGCGCCGGCAATCGCCGATCTCATCGCCGGCAACGTGCACCTCATGTTCGAGAGCACGAATTCCATCGCGCCGCACGTCAAGAACGGGCGCGTGCGGGCGCTCGCGGTTACCGGTTCGCGGCGCGCGGCAAGCCTGCCCGAGGTGCCGACGCTGATCGAAGCGGGCGTGCCGGGTTACGAGGTGACGGCCTGGACCGGCGTCATCGCGCCCGCGGGCCTGCCGCGCCCGATCCTCGATCGCCTGAACCGCACGGTGAACGCGGCGATCGCCGAGCCGGCGGTGAAGGAGCGGCTGGGTCAGCTCGGCAGCGAAGGCGGCGGCGGCACGCCCGAGGACTACGCCAGCACCATCCGCCGCGACTCGGCCAAGTGGGCCGAGGTGATCCGGCGGTCGGGCGCCAGGATCGACTGATTCTGTAGCGCCCGGACTACACGATTTGCAGGCGCAAGCGACTGCGCGCCTACCGTCACCTTGCGTACAGTGCCGCCACCATGTCCGGACGTTCCCTACGCCTGGTCGTCGGCGACGACGAGCGCGATACCGTCACCACTCTTGCCGCGATCCTCGCCGACGAAGGCCACTACGTCATGCCGGTCTACAGCGGGCCGGGCGTGCTGGCGGAGGTGAAGCGCGTGGTGCCGGACGCGGTGATCGTGGACATCGACATGCCGGACATCAGCGGCCTGAGCGTGGCGCGCGAGCTGCGCCGCATCTACGGCGACCTGTCGCCGCTGCTGATCGCGATCTCCGGCAAGTTCGTCGGCGAGACCGACCGCATGCTGTCCGAGCTCGCCGGCTTCCACCATTTCCTGCAGAAGCCCTGCGCTCCGTCCGCCCTGCTCGAGCTGCTTGCGCCGCTCGCCAGCCGGGCGCCGCGCCCGGCGCCGGATTTCTCGGCCACCGTGACGCGCGTACCCGAGCTCTGACCTAGCCCGCGCCCGAGTAAAGCTTCTTGCCGGCGTACGGCATCGTCGCCGTGAGGATGGCGCCGTTCGCCGAGTCGGTGATGTAGAGCTGCTTTCCCTTGAAGGCGATGTTGGTCATCAGGCGATGCTCGTCGGTTTTCGCCGCGACCAGGTGTGTCGGCAGGCAGTTGTCGTCGAAGCGCCAGATGCCGACGCCCAGGTGGCAGACCACCAGGCCGTTCTTCTCGTCCATCTCGATGCCGTCGGGCCCCGCATGGCCGCCGGACAGCTGGACGGCGACGCCGGTCTTCGACGGCGTGCCGCCGGCCATCAGCGGCAGGCGCCAGACCTGCTGCGCGCGCGTGATCGCCACATAGACCTGGTTATTCGCCTGGTTGAGCGTGATGCCGTTCGGCGACGGCGCGTTCGCCACCAGCCGCTGGAGCTCTCCGCTGGCCCGCAGCCGCCACACGCGCCCCGTGGGATCGGCGATGCCGCTCTGGCCCTGGTCGGTGAAATAGAGGTCGCCGTTGTCGGCGAAGTGCAGGTCGTTCAGCCCCTTGAAGCTCTCGCTGAATCCGCTGCCGAGGACTTCCTCGATCCTGCCGCGCTTCGGATCCAGCGCAAGCAGCCCGCGTTTGTAATCGCAGATGAACGCGCGCCCGTCGCGATGGAACTTGAGCCCGTTCGGCCAGCCGTCGTACTGCGTGACCAGTTCCCACTCGCCCTTGCGGTCGATGCGGAAGACGCGGCCGAAGGGAATGTCCACGCACCACAGGTTGCCGTCGCGGTCGAAGGACGGGCCCTCGAGGAAGCTGTCGACCGCCGCGCCCTGCCGGTTGGGGTCGGACCATTTTGTGCGCTGCTTCTTGCGGAATTTCGCCGGCAGCAGGGAAAAGACGCGCGGCGCGATCTTCTTCAGCGGATGGAAGGGATTTAGCATGGAATGCCGCGAAGCATACGGGTGTTCACTCGACGCAGGCAAACCACCACGGAGAGCATCATGAAAATCCTCGCCGCACTTCTACTGAGCGTCGTTTCGTGCGTGGCGCTGGCGCAGACCAACGTGCGCGTGCGCGGCACCATCACCGCGCTGAAGGGCGACGTCCTGATGGTCAAGACGCGCGAAGGCCGCGACGTCCAGCTCAACCTCGCGCCCGACGCTTCGGTCGCCACGGCGAAGGCGATCAAGCTCGAGGACATCAAGCCCGGCACCTACATCGGCGTCACCTCGGTAAAGGGGGCCGACGGCCGCCTGGTGGCGAAGGAGGTGCACACCCTCCCGCCGCAGGCGCCCTCCGGCCACATGCCGTGGGACCTCCTGCCCAACTCGAGCATGACCAACGCCAACCTCGCCGCCACCACCCGGGCGAGCGGCGGCAACGAGATCACGCTGAAGTACAAGGACGGCGAGCAGAAGGTCCTGGTGAACGCCGAGACGGCGGTGGTGACGTTCGAGCCCGGCTCGCGCGCCGACCTCAAGCCCGGCGAAACCATTTTCTCGACCGCCCGCGTCGGCGACGACGGCAAGTTCGTGACGCAGCGCATCTCGGTCTCGAAGAACGGCGTCAAGCCACCGCAGTAACGAACTTCCCTGCTGAGCTCCCCGCGATCCGGCCGAACACCGCGCCATTGGTGAGGCCGGAGCCGCCGGGGTAGTTGAACCAGAAGATGCCGCCGACCAGCTCGCCCGCGGCGTAGAGGCCGCGGATCGGCTCGCCGTCGGAGCTGATCACCTGCGCGTCGGTGTTGATCTTCAGCCCGCCGAAGCTGAAAGTGATGCCGCAGGTCACCGCGTACGCCTCGAAGGGCGGCGTATCGAGCGTGTTCGCCCAGTTGCTCTTGTTGACTTCGAGCCCTTCGGTGCGGCGCCCATCCTTCACGTTGGGGTTGAAGGGGATGTCGGTGCGCACCGCCGCGTTGTATTTCTTCAGCGTCTCGAGCGCGGCCTTCTGGTCGGTGTCCTCGAGCTTCGACACCAGCTCCTCGAGCGTGTTGCCGGTGCGCCGCGTGACCTGGCGGATCTTGTACTCGTCGCGCAGCTGGCCTTTCACCTTGGCGTCGAAGATCTGCCAGGCGAACTGGCCCGGCTGGCCGAGGATCACGCGGCCGTACTTCGCGTACGTGTAGTTCCTGAAATCGGCGCCTTCGTCGACGAAACGCCTGCCCGCCGCGTTGATGTACACGCCCCAGGGATAGGAGTGCTTCTGGAACTGGTCGCCGATCGCGAGGTCGCCGGTCTC
>DASSPL010000419.1:0-2983 GCA_035699685.1 Burkholderiales bacterium
GCCGGGCGCAGCCGCTGCCCCCTGGTTTACCTATTTGATGGCGTTGATCTTGGCGAGGATCTGCTCCGCGCCGATCTCCTTCGCGTACGCGGCCATCACCGGGTCGACCAGCTTCTTCATCTGGTCGCGGCCGGCGAAAGGCACGCGCTTGAGCTTGCCTTCCTTCTCCAGCTTGGCGAGCTTCGCCTCGTCCTCGGAGGACTCGATCTGCCGGCCGTAGGCGCCGGCTTCCTTGCCCGCCCTCATGACCGCGTCCTGCAGCGCCTTGTCCAGCTTCTTGAAGGTCTTGCCCGAGAAGCACAGCGGCCGGATGGTGATGGCGTGCTGGGTCATCGACAGGTGCGGCGCCACCTCGTAGAACTTCATCTGCTCGACGCCGGCAGCCTCGTTCTCGCCCGCGGCGATGACGCCGTTCTGGATGGCGTTGTAGACCTCGTTGTAGGCGATCACGGTCGGCGCCATGCCGGCGGCCTGGAAGGTGCGGCTCCAGATGGGCGCGCCCTGCACGCGCACCTTGAGCCCCTTCAGCTCCTGCATGTTCTTCACCGGCTTGTTGACGAAGATGTTGCGCGTGCCGCCGCCGGCGTAGCCGATCAGCATGACGTCGGCCTTCTGCGCGATCTCGTCCGCGACCGGCTTGAGCACGTCCTGGTCGAGCACCGCGTTCCAGTGCTTGAGGTCGCGGAACAGGAACGGGGCGTCGATGAACGGCGCCGCCTTGGAGAAGGTCGACATGTGCGCCGGCGAGACGATGGCGTAGTCGACCGCCTTGCCCTGCGCCATGTACTCGAAGTACTGCTTCTCCAGGCCGAGCTCGGAGTTCTTGTGCAGCACGAAGTTGACCGGCTTGCCGTAGTACTTCTTCACCAGCTCCTCGAACTTCACCATCGCCTTCGTGAAAGCGTGGTCGTCGTTGAACTGCGATGCGCCGTGCAGCGTGAGCGTCTGGCTCCACGCCGGCAGGGCGAGCGCCGCCGCCGCCAGCGCAAATGCGATCTTCTTCATGACCTTCCCTCCTCCTTGACAGTGATACGCCACAGTGTACGCGGGTCGTCGGGATCCGTGAGCGTCGCCGAGTGAAGCAGCGACGCGTTGTCCCAGATCACGACGTCGCCCACGCCGTACTTGAGCCGGTACTGGTACTTCGCCTGCGTCGCATGGACCTTCAGCTCGTCCAGCAGGTCGATCGCCTCGTCCTCGGGCATGCCTTCGATGCCGAACGAGCTGCCGGACACGGCATAGAGCGCCTTGCGCCCGGTAACCGGATGGCGGCGCGCCACGGGATGGCGTACCCACCTCATCTTCCTTTCCTGATCCTCGTTCAGGACCGAGGCCACCGTGCGCGAGGTCTTGTCCAGGTCGTCGCGGTTGCCGTAATGGTGCAGCGCCACCAGGCCGTCGACGCGCTTCTTCATCGCCTCCGGCAGGCCGTCGTAGGCGGCGTACTGGTCGGCGAACAGCGTGTCGCCGCCCTTCTTCGGCACCTCGATCGAGTAGAGCAGCGTGCAGCGCGCCGGGACGTCGAGATAAGAGTAGTCGGTGTGGAAATACGTCCCGGCGTCGGCGAGGCCGATCGGCTGCCCGTCCTTCCTGCGGTTGGACAGGATCAGGATGTCGGCGTGCTCGCGGTGGTGGAACTGGTCGATGACGTGCGGCTCGGGCCGGCCGAACTGCCGCGCGAACGCGAGATATTCCGCCGGCGTGAATTTCTGCGCGCGAAACACCAGCACCTGGGCCGCGAAGAACGCGTCCCACACCTCGGCGAACGTCGGGCTGATCTCGTCAGCCTCGGCGCCAAACGGGCCAAGCTTCCTCAGCCGCATCCGCTCATTGAATCCCATTTACGGCCAGCAACTGCTTCATGCGCCCGCACGCGAGCGGCGGGTCGGTGAGCAGCCCGGCTGCATCGGCCAGGCGGAAGAGCTCGGCGAGGTGCAGCACGTGCCGCGCCGACTGCTGGCCGCCGACCATGACGAAGTGGTCCTGGTGGCCGTTCAGCCACGCCATGAACACGACGCCGGTCTTGTAGAACCGCGTCGGCGCGCAGAAGATGTGGCGCGAGAGCGGCACCGTCGGCGCCAGCGTCTCGTGGTATTCCGGCTTGCCCAGGTTCGACAGGGCATGGGACGCCGCCGGCGCGATGGAGTCGAAGATGCCGAGCAGCGCGTCCGAGTACCCCTGCTCGTCGCCTTCGATCAGCTCGGCGAAGTTGAAGTCGTCGCCGGTATACATGCGCACGCCTTTCGGCAGCCGGCGGCGCATGCGCACTTCCTTGTCCTTGTCGAGCAGCGAGATCTTGATGCCGTCGACCTTGGCCGCGTTCTTCGCCAGCACGCCGAGGCACACATCCATGGCCGCGTGGTGGTCCTTCTGTCCCCAGTATCCCTCGAGCGCCGGATCGAACATCTCGCCCAGCCAGTGGATGATCACCGGCTCCTTGACCTGCCCGAGGATGCGGTCGTACACGCGGCCGTAGTCGTCGGGGGATTTCGCCGACGCGGCCAGCGCGCGGCTCGCCATCAGGATGATGCGGCCACCAACGCGCTCGATGGCGGCGCATTGCTCCTCGTAAGCGGCTACGATTTTTTCAATGCTGTGAACACCAGCGGGCAGGTGATCGGTGCCCGCCCCCGAGGCGACGTAGCCTCCTCCTTCCGCCACGGTGCGCTTGATGAGCTCGAGCGAGTTCTTCCAGTCGAGGCCCATGCCGCGCTGCGCCGTGTCCATCGCCTCGGCGATCCCCATGCCCCAAGACCAGAGGTGCCGCCGGTAGGCGAGCGTGGCATCCCAGTCGATCGCCGCGTCCAGCCAAGGCTCCCTGGTCGATAGCGGATCGGCCACGACGTGCGCCGCCGCCAGTGCCTTGCGCGTCCACGGCTTCGTCGGCCTGACGAACGCCTTTGGCTCGCGCACCGCGTAGTCCTCGAGGCGCCCGTTCGCCGCGGGCAGCTTGATTGTCAAAAGAGTGTCGCGCTTCATGTTC
>DASSPL010000420.1:0-12164 GCA_035699685.1 Burkholderiales bacterium
CTTCATGCGGTCGCGGTAGGCGCGCACCACGTCGAGCGGATGCGACGGCGGCGCGAAGCCGAGCACGATGGCAAGCCGCCGCGCCGAGTTGGTCGCGCCGGAGAGGGCGCGGAAGCCCTTCGGATAACCGGGAATGTCCTCGAACAGGATCGCGGGCGGATCTTCGTCGCGATAGACGAGCTCGGCGAGCGTGCCCATCTCCAGGTTCCAGTCGGCGCCGGAGATGCGCAGCAGCTCCCCCGCCCGCTCGAAGCGCTCGATCGCCTGGCGCAGGTCGGCGTGCGGCGCGTCGTACTCGTTCCAGAAGCGGGCGGCGAGCGGCTGGTTCATTCCAGGCGGATGTCGTTTTCCTTGATCAGGCGCGCCCACACGCGCCGTTCTGCCGCAACTTTACCCGCAAACTCGCCCAGGCCGATCCCCGTCGGCAGCGTGCCGCGCTCGCGCAGGAAATCGCTCATGTCCGGCGAGCGGATGATCTCGGCGAGCGCGGCGTGCAGCTTCTCGGCGATCGGGCGCGGCGTCTCCGCGCGCGCGAAGAACGCGAACCAGCCGACGACCTCGAAGCCGCGGTAGCCGGCCTGCGCCATCGTCGGCACGTCGGCGAGCGCCGGCAGCCGCTGCTCGCCGGTGACCGCGAGGATGCGCACCTTGCCGCCCTTCGCCGCGCCGATGGCGGACACCGGGTTGTTGAACAGGTACTGGATGCGGCCGCCGTACAAGTCGGTCATCGCCGGCGCGTCGCCCTTGTAGGGCACGTGCACCGTGTCGGCGCCGATCTGCCGGCGGAACGCCTCGCCGTAGATGTGCAGCGTCGAGCCGAGGCCGAGGCTGCCATAGGCGGTCTTGCCGGGATTCGCCTTCAGGTAATCGGCCAGCTCCTTCACGTTCTTCACGGGCACCTGGACCGGCACCACCAGCGCCGTCGGCACCTCGGCGATCTGCGTGAGCGGCATGAAATCGCGCTCGGGGTCGTACGGCAGCTTCGGCATGAGCGGCGGCAGCTGCACCAGCCCCGCGGGCGAAGTCATGAGGATGGTGTAGCCGTCGGCCGGCGCCCTGTGCACGGCTTCCGTGCCGATGACGGTGTTCGCGCCGGGCTTGTTCTCGACGATCACCGGCTGGCCCCATTTCTGCGTCAGGCGCTCGCCGATGCGCCGCGTAATGACGTCCGTCGCGCCGCCGGGCGGGAACGGGATCACGATGTGGATCGGCTTCGAGGGGTAGTCCTGTGCCACCGCGGGCAGCACCGTTAAAGCCAACAGCAGCAGCACCAGCCTTTTCACTACACGCTCCTTTCGTTCAAGACATAGCGCGCGAGCTCGACGCCCATCGCGGCCTCTACCTCCGGATACACCGCCGGGTCGAAAACGCCGGCACCGAGCGGAATGTTGTTCCTGCTGCAAAAGACGATGGCTACACGACGGCCGGGCTTGAGCTCGGATATGGCGAGCGGATCCCCGGTCGCCGGATCGAGGCTGCCGAGGAAATCAGGAAAAGTCGCGAGCCGAGCGCCGCGGCGCTCGGCGGTCATGAATTCGTTGTAGACGCCCAGCGTCACGTCGCCGACGCGCATGGCGCCGATGTCGAAGCCTTCGCGGTAGGCCACGCTGTTTTCGGCGACCTCGCCCTCCACCAGCACCGAGCCCTTGAGGAAATCGGCCGCCGCGGCGACCCTGGCGCCTGCCTTGGCGGCCAGCATCACTTCTCCCAGCCTGAGGCAGAAGTCGATGGATCCGGGAGCGCCCTGCCTTCGCACGAAGCCGGCGTGGAAGGGTCCGCGCACCGCATTGATCAGCCCGCCGTTCTGCACCGCTGCCGCCCGCATCACGTTCGAGGTCCTGACCAGGTCGCCGTGCACCACGGCGCTCAGCCCGGCCGCGCTGCCCGCCTGCCACAGCGCATGCTCCGGCTTCGACGCGAGCCCCATGCCGCCCATCTTCTGCGTGGGATGCGCGCGGCCATTGGTCGCCGCATCGGCGAGCGGGATATTCAGCGCCGCGGCGATGGTCCATGCATACATTCCGGGCACGTGGCCCGGGATCACGCCGCGCGGAATGCAGCCGCTCGCGCGCACCAGCGCATTCGCCGCGTCGACCGCATCCTGCGGCTGGGTACGCGCGCTGCCCGCCCCGGGCGCACCCACGGCCGTGGAGACGAGAAGCTCGTCGTCGTCCTCGAACTCCTCGAGCGAAACGAGGCCCACGCGTCCGCGCTCGAGCGCATCCTCGCCGAGCTTGCGATGGCGCGCGGAAGACGCCATGCCGCTGCCCCCGGCCGAGAGCAGCAGGCCACCGAGGATCGCGGACTCGAGGTCCGCTGCGCTCAGGGTGCGGCGCTTCATCACAGCCCGATCCCGTGCCGCGTGGCGGCCGCGCGCGCCGTGTCGTAGCCGGCATCGGCATGACGGGCGATGCCGATGCCGGTGTCGCCGTCGAGGACCGCCTTCAGGCGCTCGGCTGCCTCCGGCGTGCCGTCGGCGATGGCCGTCTGCCCGGCGCTCACCATGCGGCCGCCGTTGGCATGCACGGCTACGAGATCCGCCCCGCTCGCGCAAGCGAGCAGCGCGTTCAGGATCGGCCAGTCGGCGATGGCGTCGCTGCCATCGGCCATCTTCTCGGTCTCGCGGAACGGGCTCGCCACCGACCCCGCGTCGAGGTGGTCGCGCGTAAAGGCGACAGGCGCGCGGACTCGCCCCTCTCGCACGGCCCGGTTGACGGCGAGAGCCAGTTTGCTGCGCTCGCCATGGCCGAGCCAGCCGATGCGCGCCGGCAGGCCCTGGAAGACGACATGCTCGCGGGCGAGCGCGATCCACTTGCGGATGCGATGCCCCTGCGCGAAAAGTCCTTCGATGAGCGAGTCGATGGCGTGAATGTCCGCCGCATCGCCCGAAGCCGCGATCCAGCGGAACGGCCCGATGCCTTCGCAGAAGAGCGGGCGGATGAACAGGGTGACGAACGATTCGAGCGAAAGCGCGTCTTCCACGCCGGCATCGGCGGCGCGCATGCGCAGCGTGTTGCCGTACTCGAAGACGAGCGCGCCGCGATTGCGAAACTCGAGCAGGGCTTTCGCATGGCGACGGAGCGTCGCGGCGCCGAGCTGCAGGGCTTCCGTCGGCTCTTCCTTGACGAGCGCGGACATCTCTTCGGGCGTGAGGCCCGAGGCGACATAGCCGCGATAGGAGTCGACGGTGCACTGGTCGGTGACGATGTCGGGCCGGAATCCGCGCGCGAGCAAGGCTTCGTGCACGTCGGCGGCATTGCCGACCAGGCCCACGGAGCCGCCGCGGCCGGCGGATTTCATTTCCTGAATCAGATTAATGGCCTCGTCGAGCGACTCGGTCATCCGGTCGAGATAGCGCGTCTCGATGCGCCGCTTGAGCCGCGCCGGATCGACCTCCACCACCAGCGTCGCGGCGCCGGCCATGCGCCCGGCGAGCGGTTGCGCGCCGCCCATGCCGCCGCAGCCGGCGGTGAGGATCACGCGGCCGGCGAGCGAGCCGCCGAAGAACCGGTCCGCCGCGCTGGCGAAGCTCTGGTACGTGCCCTGCAGGATGCCCTGCGTGCCGATGTACTGCCACGCCGCGGCGGTCATGCCCGGGGTGATGGTGAGGCCGGCCTTCTCGAGGCGGAACACGGTTTCCTCGTCGGTCCAGCGGCCGGCGAGCACGCCGTTCGCCATCACCACGCGCGGCGCGCGGGCGTGCGTGCGAAAGCGCGCAATGGGCTTGCCCGACTGGATGAGCAACGTCTCATCCGCCTGGAGGTCCTTCAAGGCGGCGACGATGCGGTGGAAAGCATCCCAGTTGCGCGCGGCGCGCGCCGCCGACATGTAGACGACGAGATCCTCGGGACGCTCGCCGTTCTCCAGGTTGTTCTCGAGGAGGCGCAGGAGCACCTCCTGCTTCCATCCGCGGCAGCGGAGCTGCGTGCCGCGCTGCGCCTTGATCAGTATATGCCTCGCTCAGTACACGCCACGAAAGGCGTCCTGGCCGTACTGGTAGGTCATGTTGGTGATGCCGTGGTTGCGGTTCACCAGCGGCCGGTTGAAGAGGTGGTGCTTCATGCTGCGCACCTCGTGCTCGATCTGGAAAAGCTTTTTGCCGTCGCGCGGATCGACGATCCACTGGAAGCGCCACTCGTTGGCGTCGGTTTCCATGTTGACCAGGTCGCGCGCCTTCAGCCACTCGTAGGGCGTGGCGAAGTCGGCAATGTAGACCTGGATATGATGCCCGTCGTAGGCCGGCAGCTCGTTCTTCGTCTCCGTGAAGTAGAGCTTCTGGTTGCGGCCGATGGCGACCGTGGCGCGGCCGTTCTTTGCAACCGCCGGCGCGCGCATCACATCGCTGTAGAAGCGCGCGATGCCCTCCGCCGTGCCCGGCGGGACATCGAAATCGACGTAGACGATGCCGAGCTCGATCGGCCCGTATTCGGGCGCCGGCGCATGACAGCGCACGCGCGTGCCCCACGGGTCCGTCGCCTCGATGCAGTCCTTCTTCACCGTGTAGGCGAAGTGCCGCGCATCGCCGACGACCCGCTTCATCTCCTTGCCCGCGTAATCCAGGCGCTTCGCCAGGTCCTCCAGGCTCGGCACGACTATCCCCGCCGTGCCGCGCAGGCGCTCGGCCTTGGGCGGCACCGCCCGGCTCGGCATGTGCACCTGCGTGCGGCCGAAGTTGAGCCAGATGTTCTCGAGCCCGGGAAAGAGATACGGATCGCGCGTCGCGCCCAGGCCGACCACGTAGAACAGCACGGCGAGGCGCTGGTCGTCGATGCAGCAGTTGAAGTGCTCGAGGTGGACGATATTGCCGACCGTCTGGGCCGCCCGGTCGTACTGCCGGACTTTCTCTGGAGCGTTCATGGCGCTAGTTTATCCCCTCATTTTCCCCAAATACGCTGGGCGAACTCGGGATAGTCGGGGGCGATGCGCGCCGCCACGTTGCCGCGGAGCAGCGCGAGCTCCTCGTCGCTCGGTTGAGGCGTAGGAACGGCGCTCCCCGCATCGAATTCGAACCCGGTGCTCTCGCGCACCTCGGCCGGAGTATGCGGCGCATGCACGCTGTCCAGGCGGAAACGGCGCCGCTCGCGGTCCCATCCGAAGAGCGCCTTGCCGGTGAGGAGCGCGACCGGCCCGCCGCGGCGCGCAACTTCCGGCGCGCTCCACCCCGGAGCGGAAACGAACTCGACCTTCGGCACCAGCACGCGGCGCGAGTGCTCCTCGCGAAACAGGATGGTGCGGCAGGTGAAGTACATGAAGGCCGAGCCGAAGGAGCCGGGGAAGCGGCGGCCTTCGGCGCGCACGAGGTTGATGTTCGCCTCGCCATCGATCTGCGCGCCGCCGAGGAAGAAGTAGTCGATGCGGCCCTGCCCGGCGAGATCGAACAGCTCGCGCGAGCCTTCGGTGAACGGGTTGCCCTGGCGCTTGTGCAGGCGCGTGACGCGAATCGGCTTGCCCTGCGCACGCAGCAGCTCGCAGGCTGTGGCCGGAATGGGCGAAGCGGCACCCACGGCCACATGTCTCGCGTCGGCGATGAGCCGCGCGATCACGCAGGCAAGGAGCTCTTCCTGCCTTGCCAAATGAACTCGTCCAGGTACTCGTTGAAGCCTTCGCGGCTGCGCGCTCGCTTGGCATACATCGCGAGGTGCGCGTCGTCTATGGCATAGAGGTCCGCCACCCCCAAAGGAGCCGCGCCGCGCACGGCCTGTGCAATAGCGGAGATATACACCGACGAGATCACGCCGGGCGCGAGGAGCTCGTCCTCGAGCATGTCGCCTTTGCGGATCTCCTCGACGGTCACATAGGCGTTGCGCGCGGCGTGGGCGATGGTCGCCAGCTCGCGGCGGCGCCCGACCCATACGTTGCCCGCCTCGTCGCCCCACCGTGCGTGGAACAGCGCGACGTCCGGGACGATGGCCGAGACGAGCAGGATCGGATCCTTTGCCGTCGTAAACGGGTTCTGCGCGATCTGCCAGTCGCTGCGCTCCCGCGTGAGATCGGAGCCGATCACCCCGCGCAGCGGCATGAACGGCACGCCCTTCTCCGTCGCCTGCAGCGCGGTGTGCACGGCCGGACAGGTGTAATCGACGACCTTGATGTCGCCGCGTTCCGCGGCCTCGCTGAAGCGCGGGGCGAGGCCCGCCTCGCCGAGCGATACGGCGCTCGAATGCACTTCGGCCACGCAGCCGGCGCCGATCAGGAGATCCGCCGACAGCCCGAGCACCGGTACGCCGAGGAGGCGCAGATTCCTCGCCTTGCGGCGGATGAGCGCGTGCACGAGCGCCATCGACGGCAGCGAATAGTCCGGCGGCAGCGCCACCAGGGCGCCGTCCGGGATGTTTTCAATGAGTTTGTCGGCAGTCAGGCGGTGCCGCCCACTGTGAGGCCGTCGATCTTGAGGGTGGGCTGTCCGACGCCGACCGGAACGCTCTGCCCCTCCTTGCCGCAGGTGCCGATGCCGGTGTCAAGCGCGAGATCGTTGCCGATCATGCTCACGCGCGTAAGCGAGTCCGGGCCGTTGCCGATCAGGGTCGCGCCTTTCACGGGGTGCGTCACCTTGCCGTCCTCGATCAGGTAGGCCTCGGCGGCGGAGAAGACGAACTTGCCGTTGGTGATGTCGACCTGGCCGCCGCCGAAGTTGGTGGCGTAAAGACCCTTCTTCACGCTGCGGATGATTTCCTGCGGGTCGTGCGAGCCGGCCAGCATGTAGGTATTGGTCATGCGCGGCATGGTGAGGTGCGCGAACGACTCGCGCCGCGCGTTGCCGGTGAGCGGCATCTTCATCAGGCGCGCGTTCAGGCTGTCCTGCAGGTAGCCGCGCAGCACGCCGTCCTCGATGAGGATGTTGCGCTGGCTCGGCGTGCCTTCGTCGTCGACGGTAAGCGAGCCGCGGCGGCCCGGCAGCGTGCCGTCGTCGACCACGGTGACGCCCGGCGAAGCGACGCGCTGCCCGAGGCGCCCCGAGAAGGCCGAGCTGCCCTTGCGGTTGAAGTCGCCTTCGAGCCCGTGACCGACCGCCTCGTGCAGCAGCACGCCCGGCCAGCCCGGGCCGAGGACCACCGTCATCGTGCCGGCGGGGGCCGGGCGAGCCTCGAGGTTGGTCAAGGCCTGCGATACCGCCTGCCTGGCGTACGAGTCGAGCACCTCGTCGGTGAAATGCGAGAAGTCGGTGCGCCCGCCGCCGCCGCCGCTGCCCGATTCGCGGCGACCGCTGGCTTCGGCGATCACCTGCACCGACAGCCGCACGAGCGGACGCACGTCGCCGGCCAGATGGCCGTCGGCGCGCGCGATCAGCACCACCTCGTACTCGGCGCCGAGGCTGGCCATGACCTGCGTGACGCGCGGGTCGAGAGCCCGGCACTTGCGCTCGAGCCTCTCCAATAACCGCACCTTTGATTCGGACGGCAGCGAGGCGATCGGATCGACGGCGGCATAGAGCGGCTGCGGCAGGCGGCGATGGGCGGCCTTCACCACGCGCGCCTGTCCGGCCGAGGCAATGGCGCGCGTCGCCTTCGCCGCGTCCTCGAGCGCATCGAAGCTGATCTCGTCGGAATAGGCGAACGCCGTCTTCTCGCCCGACACCGCGCGCACGCCGACGCCCTGCTCGATGTTGAAGCTGCCGGACTTGACGATGCCTTCCTCGAGGCTCCAGCCCTCGGAGCGCGAGTACTGGAAGTAGAGATCGGCATAGTCCACCTTGCGAGCGGCGAGGGTGCCGAAGATGCGCTCCAGCTTGCGGCTCTCGAGGTCGAACGGCTCGAGCAGCGTGCTTGTTGCAGTTTCCAGAATCAATGCATTCTCCTGTTGGCGTTGGCCGGCAGCGCGGACTGCACCTCGCGGATGCGCGCGGGGTCCATCTCGGCGAGGACGACGCCTTCGCCTTCGGGCTGCACCGCGAGGATCTCGCCCCACGGATCGACGATCATGGTGTGGCCGTAGGTGCGCCGGCCGCCGGCATGGGTGCCGCCCTGCGCCGGCGCGATGACGTAAGCCTGGTTCTCGATGGCGCGCGCCCTGAGCAGAGTCTCCCAATGGGCTTTGCCGGTCGGCACGGTGAAGGCGGACGGAACGAACATGGCGTCGAAGGGGCCGAGCGCGCGGTAAAGCTCGGGGTAGCGCACATCGTAGCAAACCGAGAGCGCGAGCCGCCCGAACGGGCTGTCGATCGCCACCGGCCGCTCGCCCGGCTCGAGCGTGCGCGTCTCGTCGTAGCGCTCGTCGCCCGAGGTAAAGCGGAAGAGGTGCATCTTGTCGTAGCGCGCGACGCGGTTTCCTTCGCTGTCGTAGACGAGGCACGCGCCGCGGATGTGCTGCTCGTCGCCGCCGGCGATCGGTGCCGTGCCACCGATGATCCAGACGCGGTGTTTCCTGGACATCCCGGCGAGGAAGTCCTGCACCGGGCCGCGGCCGTCGGGCTCGCGCGCCCTGACCTTGTCGCCTTCGTGCCTGCCGATGATGTAGAAGTTCTCCGGCAGCGCGACCAGGCGGGCGCCCGAGGCCGCAGCGGCCGCGATCAGCCGCGCCGCGGCTTCCAGGTTGGGACCGACCTCGGGTCCCGACACCATCTGTACCGCGGCGACGCGCGTGCGGCTCAAGGCTTGAGCGGCTCGCTCGCCATGGGGAGGCTGGAGAGCTTGGCCACCTTCGGGTCGGTCCACGCGCCGGTCACCTCGAACTCGTGGGCGAAGATCTGCCCGAGCGGATTCTTGAGCACGCGGCTCGCGATGGCCGTGGCGACGCCGGCGATCGGATTGACGATGGCGAGCGCCGTCGACGCGGTGTCGCCGAGGCTCGGCACCACGCGCACCTTGAGGTTCTGCGTCTCCGAGGCGAGGTTGACCTGGCCGGACATCGCGACTTCGGCGGCCGGGCCGCGCATGCGGAATTCGCGCAGATCCATCACGCCGCGATCGAGCTGCGAATGCGCGTCGATGCGGTCGAAGCGGAAGCCTTTCGAGAACACGTCGCGGAAGTCGAGCGCGATGCGCCGCGGCAGCGCCTGCAGGTTCATGAGCGAGATGAGCTTGCCCAGGCCGGGCTCGATCTCCAGGAACTCGCCCTCCTCCGCGTTGAGCCTCACCTCGCCCGTCAGGCTCGCGTAGTCGAGCGCGGCGGGCTCGCCCTGCCAGCGCAACGCGCCGGCGAGCTGCGCCTTGCCGCCCGCCACCATGCCGGGATAGCCGACACGCGCGAGGAAGCGGCCGGCGTCGGCGGCGTCGAGCGTGAACTCGAGCTCGCTCGCCGGCTTGGCGCCGTCGCGCCAGCGGCCGGTGGCGAGCACGGTGGCGTCGGGATTGAGCACGGCGAGCCGGTCGACGCGCCAGTCGGCGCCGTCCGGCTGCCCCGCAAGCTCGACCCGCCCGAGCTGCTTGCCGCGCAGGTCGAAGCGCTCGGCGACCAGGTCGAGCGCGGGCAGCTCGCCGGGCCTCGGCGCCGGCCCGCTCGCCTCTGCCACGGTGCGCGGCACGCTGAAATGCAGGAAGCGCGCGGTGAAGAGCCCGCGCCCCTCGCGCTTGTAGGAGAGCTGCCCCGCCATCTCGTCGGCGTCGACCACCGCCGACCAGCCGGCGACGTCGCTCGAGCCGCGCACCGCCAGGTTATGGATGCGCTTGCCGGACACCTGAAGGCGGGCAAGCTTGAGGTCCACCTGCGCCGGCAGCGGGGAGCTCCCCGTCTCGCCGGCAAGCACGGCGCGCCACCGGTCGGCGTCCAGGGTGGGCAGCGATCCGTATACGAGCACGCCGGAACGCTCGGGCATGCGGATGGGCTGGCCGGCGGGCGGCGCAAACGACACCGCGGCGCGGCGCACCTCCATCGCCTCGCCTTCACGCCGCCGGTGCACTTCGGCGCCGGCCACCCGGCCGAGGGAAACCGCGATGCGATCGCGCCGGCCGCCTTCGGCGGGCACGAACTCGACGCGCAGCGGCAGCGCGTCGGCAGCCGGCTTCTCGAACGGCGGCGGCAAACTGATGGCCACGCCGCGCAGGGAGCTTTCCACCACCACGCGCTGCAGTCCGTCGCGCAGGCTCACCGCGGCCACGTACGAGCCGGCTCCCGAGAGATGGCGGCGCAGCGGGTGGTCGGTCAGCGCCGCCGGCTGCGCCTCGCCGCGGGCGACAAACTCCATGGCGCCGTTCGGGCGTGTGCCGCCGCTGATGGCCACCGCGCCGCCGAAGATCCGGGCGCGCGCCTCCTGCACGGCAAAACTGCTGTCGGTGAAGACGAGCCGGCCACGCGCGTCCTCGAACGGCGGCAGCTCGGGCGCAAGCGTCACGCGGTTGCCGGTGAACTGGAATTCGCCGGCCACCTTGCTTGCCTCGAGATCCGCAAGCGGCAGGTCGAGCCTGAGCCGCAGGCGGCCGTCGCCGGTGGCGCGCATCGGCTCCGTGAAGCGGCCCGCCGTCGAGCGCAGCGGCGAGCTCTGCAGGAAGCGAAGGAATTCGGCGGTCGGCCCCTGCGCCTGGCCGTTCACCGCGACCCGCGGCGTCGCCGTGCCGATGCTGGCGACGGTGACGCCGATGTCGTGCAGCCGCGCGCCGAGGAGGGTGCCGCTGCGGCCGGCGATCTCCATGCGGTCGCGCTCGAAGACGAGCTGCGCCTGGATGTTCTGGATGCGCGGCCAGCCCTCGGCGTACTGCAGCTCGCCGTTGTCGACGCGCCCCGCGACGCGGAACTGGCCCTGCGAGGGCTGCTTGAACGGAAACTCGCGCAGGTCACCCTGCAGCCGCAGCTCGACCTCGCTCGCCTGGCCGGCGACGATGCCCTGCACCAGCCATTCGCGCGTCTTCTCGCCCATCAATCTGCCGAGGGGCAGGTAGCGCGCCAGGTTCCTCGCATCGGCGCGGTTCAGAATCGCCGAGACGTCGATACGGCCGGGGCCGTCGCCGTCGTACTCGTAGGCGCCGAAGGCATTGCCGCTCAGATCTGCGTTGGAGAACGTGAGCGACGGGATCGTGAAGCGGATGCGCTCGCCGTCGCGGCGCCATTCGACCATGCCGGTGAGGGCCTCGAACTCCAGCCGCGGCTCCGGGAATACGCGCGGCAGCTCCACGCGCGCGCCTCGCGTCTGCAGCTCGAGCTTGCCGCCCGCTTCGCTCGCCTCGAGCGTGCCGGAGAGGCGCGCGAACCCGGGCACGGTATCGCGCGGCTTCGATCCCAGCTCGGAAAAGCGCCCGGTCGCGCGATAGCGGACGGGCGCAGCCATGGCGCCCTGCCAGTCGAAGCGCAGGTCGGCGAGCCGGCCCTGGGGCGCGAGCTCGGCGATCGCCCGCCGCCACTCCTGCGGCAGCGGCAGCCCCTCGGCGAAGCGCGCGATCGGCGCCAGCTCGAGGCTGTTCGCCGATCCGGCACCGCCGCCCGGCTTGAGCGACAGCTGGAGATCCATGGACGGCAGCTTGGCGCCGTCCGGCGCCGTGACGGTGAGCTTGCTCAGGGTCAGGTCGACGGCTTCGCCGCCGCGGCGGCCGATCAGGCGTCCGCTGAGCGCCGGCAGCTCGAGCAGGGGCAGGTCGGCGGCGAAGCGCGCGGCCACGTCGGTGACCGCGACGTCGGCGGTAGCATCTTGCAGCGCGCCGGCTGCCACGTTCGCCCATACGCGCACCGCGCCCTGCCCGCGCTGCACGTCCATCGGATAGTCGATCCACGGCCGCCAGGCGGCGAAATCGGTATGGCCGAGCTCGGCGTATACGCGCCCGTCCCAGCCGCGCAGCCGTTCCAGGCTTTCGCCGGAAAACTCGGCGCGCAGCTCGAGGTTCGCGCCGAGCGCCGCGGGCGGCCGGCCGACGAGACCGAGGCTGTGCCTGGCGCCGTCGTTCGTGACCCGCAGGTCGATGGCCGAGACCACGAGCGGCGGCGCGGCCCGCTTCTCGTCCCGCCACTCGACCTCGGCGCCGCGGATCTCGATGCGCTGCTGGCCGAGGATCCAGTCGCCCAGCTTCGAGTCGCCGGAATCGGCGGCGAGCTTCATGCCGGCGATGTAGAAGGTGCCGGCGCTGTCGCGGCGGATGGCGAGGCGCGGACCTTCGATGGCGAGCGCGTGCAGCCGCAGCTCGCCGTCGGCGAGCGAGCGCCATGAGAGAATGTTCTGCACCGAGGGCAGCACCAGCGCCTCGCGGCCCTCGGCATCGTAGATGCGCACGTCCGACAGGTTGATCTGCGGCCGCAGGCCGAGC
>DASSPL010000421.1:0-3576 GCA_035699685.1 Burkholderiales bacterium
TGGCGGTGCCCGTCGTGCGGCACCTTCTTCGGGTTGTTCAGGGCAGGATCTTCGCCCTTCGCCTTGTCCTTGCCGACGCGCTCGGCCTTCTGCATCGCCTGCTTTTCCTCTTCGTTCTTCGGCTCGGCATTGCGCGCCGCCTCGTCGACCTTGCCCGAGTCGACGAACTTCTTGGTGCGCTCGTTGTAGTCCTTGCTGCCGGTGTAGCTGCCTTCGCCTTCGACCTTGTCCTTGCGTTCCATGATGTCGCTCCTGGTGGCTAACTCCACCATCGGCTGCAAGGCTCGTGCCTAGAACTTGCGGACGCGCTCGATCTCCGTCACCCGGCCGCCGACGAGGACGATGGTGGTGGTGAACGGATCACCGGGGACCGGCAGGTAGGTGTAGGTCCGCGAGCCGCGCTCGCGGGAAAGCATGTCCGGTGCCCCGGCAATGCCGACCAGCTCGCCTTCGCTCATGCCGCGCTGGATGGAGATGTACTTGCGGAACTCGAGGCCGCGAGGCTTTTGGGATGAAACGGCAGGCGGCGTGGCTGCGACGCGCTGCGCGGCGATGCGCGCATCGGTTTCCTCGCGGCGCGCGACGCGCTCTTCCATGCGTTCGCCCTGGCAGCGCAGGGTGTAGCAGTCCTGAGTGTCGGGTGCCGCGGGACCGGGCTTCGCGTCTATGTCGAGCTTGGTGGCCTTCGCACCCGGAGGCGGCGTGTCGTTCGAGTAATGCACCGTGCCCTTTGCGTCGACCCAGCGGTAGACCTGCGCGGATGCGCTGCCCGCCGCCACGACCAGCACCAGGAAGACCAGCCGGAAGGTATGCATTTCGTGCAGCCTACTGCAAGTCCGCGACCTGAACGTTGCCGGACTGTAACAGTCCATTTCAGATGGCACGAACCCCTTTTCCTCTCCTCTTGTGCGCGGCCCTCGCCCTGGGCGGATGCGCGAGCACCTTCGATCGTCCCGGCCCTGCTTCTTCCAGGGTGGGCAGCGCCGCAGCGGGCGGAACCGCGCCGGCGGCCACGTGCATGTGGGCGGGCAATGCGACCAGCAGCGGAGGCATGTCCTGCCAGCAGGGCCAGCAGTTCCGCTGCAACAGCGGAAGGTGGGAGCAGACCGCCCTTAGCTGCTAGTCGGCTTCGTCGATCCAGGCCATCTGGATGGCCTCGAGGATCTTCTCGCCGCAGCGCTTCGGATCGTCGCTGAAGCCCGGCAGCGCGAGCACCCAGGTGTAGAGGTCGGTGAAGCGCACCTGCTCCGGATCGACGTCCGGGTGCGCTTCGGTGAGGGCGATGGCGATGTCCTGCGTGTCGGTCCACTTCATTCCCCAACCCCCCGCTCGCTTCGCTCGCTTCCCCCCTTGACAGGGGGGCGGCCAGAACGCTCGCCCGTATTCATTTCTTGCCGCCGCCCTCGCGCTCGTAGTTGATCGTGTACTTCGGGATCTCGATGACGAGATCCTCGTCGGCCACCTTGGCCTGGCAGGAGAGCCGCGAGCTCGCTTCCAGGCCCCAGGCCTTGTCGAGCATGTCCTCCTCCTTCTCCTCGGCCGGCTCGAGCGAGTCGAAGCCCTGCCGCACGAGGACGTGGCAGGTGGTGCACGCCGCCTGCTTCTCGCACGCGTGCTCGATGTCGATGTGGTGCTCGAGCAGCGTGTCGCAGATCGACTTGCCGCTCTGCGCCTCGATCTCGGCGCCCTGGGGACAGATGGCGTGGCCGGGCAGCACCTTCAGCTTCGGCATCAGAGGCTGCCGATCTTCTTGCCGGCGAGCGCGCGCCGGATTCCCGCGTCCATGCGCCGCGCGGCGAACTCCTCCGTCGCCCGGTTGAGCGCGTCGGTGCCCTGCTTGATCGCCCGATGGTCGGCCCCGGCGATGGCTTGCTGCAGGCGGGCGTAGGCGTCGTCGATCGGCTTGCGTTCCTCGGCGGAAAGGAGCGCCGCATCCGCGTCGAGGGCCGTGCGGGTGGCGTCGAGCAGGCGCTGCGCGTCGACGCGCGCCTCGGTCAACGCGCGCGCGTGCACGTCCTCCCTGGCGTGGGAGAACGAGTCGCGCAGCATGCGCTCGATGTCGGCATCGGCGAGCCCGTAGGACGGCTTCACCGTGACCGACGCCTCCGCGCCGGTGGAGGCTTCCTTCGCGGTGACGGAGAGCAGCCCGTCCGCGTCGACCTGGTAGGTGACGCGCACGCGCGCCGCGCCGGCCGCCATCGGCGGGATGCCCTTCAGCTCGAAGCGCGCGAGCGAGCGGCAATCCGACACGAGCTCGCGCTCGCCCTGCACGACGTGGAAGCTCATGCCGGTCTGGCCGTCCTTGAAGGTGGTGAACTCCTGCGCCCTGCCGGCCGGAATGGTGGTGTTGCGCGGGATGATCTTCTCGACCAGGCCGCCCATCGTCTCGACGCCGAGCGAAAGCGGGATCACGTCGAGCAGCAGCCAGTCCTCGCCCTGCGGCTTGTTGCCGGCGAGGACGTTGGCCTGCATCGCGGCGCCGAGCGCCACCACCTTGTCCGGGTCGAGGTTGTTGAGCGGATCGCGCTTGAAGAACTCGCCCACCGCGCGCTGGATCTGCGGCATGCGCGTGGCGCCGCCGACCATCACGATGCCGTCGATCTGGTTTACGGACAGCCCCGCATCGCGCAATGCGCGCCGCACCGGGCCGAGCGTCTTCTGCACCAGCGTCTGGGTGATGCGGCAGAACGTCTCCGTGTCGAGCGTCACGTCGACCAGCTCGCCCGACGACAGCTTCGCCGTCACGTTCGCCTCCTGGTGGAGGGTCAGGTATTCCTTGGCCTCGCGCGCCTTGACCAGCAGGAGCCGCATGTCGCGCGGCGCGAGCGGCGCGAGCTTCGCCTGCTCGACGATCCAGCAGAACACGCGCTGGTCGAAGTCGTCGCCGCCGAGCATCGAGTCGCCGGACGTGGCCACCACCTCGAAGACACCGCGCGAGAGTTTCAAAATGGAAAGATCGAACGTGCCGCCGCCGAGGTCGTAGACCGCGAACATGCCTTCGGAGGCGTTGTCGAGCCCGTAGGCAATGGCGGCCGCCGTCGGCTCGTTCAGCAGGCGCAGGACATTGAGGCCGGCGAGCTTTCCCGCGTCCTTCGTCGCCTGCCGCTGCGCGTCGTCGAAATAGGCAGGCACGGTGATCACCGCGCCGGACAGGCTTCCGCCCAGCGACGCTTCGGCGCGCTCGCGCAGGACCTTGAGGATGTCGGCCGAGACCTCCACCGGGCTCTTCACGCCCGCGGCGGTGCGGATCTGCAGCATGCCGGGCGCGTCGACGAAGTCGTAGGGCGCGTTCTGCAGATGGTCGACGTCCTTCACGCCGCGGCCCATGAAGCGCTTCACCGAGACGATGGTGTTCCTGGGGTCATCGGACTGGTGCGCCTGCGCGGCGTAGCCGACCTCGACCCTGTCCTTCGCGTAGCGCACGATCGAGGGCAGCAGCGGCCTGCCCTGCGCATCGGCGAGCACCGTGGCAACCCCGCTGCGCACGGTGGCGACGAGAGAGTTGGTGGTGCCCAGATCGATGCCGACCGCGAGCCGGTGCTCGTGCGGCGCCGCCGACATGCCCGGCTCGGAGAT
>DASSPL010000422.1:0-2299 GCA_035699685.1 Burkholderiales bacterium
GAAGGTAAGGATGGTGCACGAGTTGTGCACGTACTCGTCGATCAGCTTGTTGTACTGGCGCACCAGGGCGCGCTGGTGCAGGTCCTTCGGCATGAGCGGCGGGTGCGGGAACGCCTCGTCCAGGTAATAGAGGATCACGGAAGACTCGATCACCGGCCGGCCGTCGTGCACGATGGTTGGCACCACGGCGTTGGGGTTGAGCTTCATGTACGCCGGGTCGAACTGGTCGCCGCGCAGGGTCATGAGATGCTCGCGGTAGTCCAGGTTCTTTTCCGTTAATACCACCCGCACCTTCTGCGCGCAGACCGAGTTGACGCTGTGGTAGAGCTCAAGCATTGGCGATGTTTTCCGCCGTCAGCGGGAGCTTGCGCACGCGCACGCCGAGCGCATCGGACAGGGCATTGGCGATCGCGGCGACGACCGGGCCCATGGTGCACTCTCCCGCCCCGAGGGACGGAAAGGTGTTCTTCAAAATCGAGACTTCGACCGGCGGCGCCTCGCTGAAGCGCAGGATCGGATAGTCCTCCCAGCCCGCCACGCCCGGACGCCAGGCTTCCTTCAGCGCCCAGCTCGTCGCCTGCACGCAGCCGCCTTCGATCTGGTTGATGACGCCATCCGGATTCACCGGCAGGCCCACATCGACCGCGGCCACGATGCGCGTCACGCGCAGCTCCGCGCCGCCGGCTTCCACCTCGACCACCACGGCGCAATACGCGCCGACGTTCTTGTAGCGGGCGTAGGCCACGCCTCGCCCTTTCCCCTCACCCTTGCTGAAGGCGCCGGCCTTGCGGACAGCCTCTTCCAGGACTGCGCGCCCACGCGGATCCTTGAGGTGCCGCAGGCGGAACTCGACCGGATCGGCGTTCGCCGCGGCGGCGAGCTCGTCCATGAACGACTCGATGCCGAACACGTTGCCGAACGCGCCGAGCGAGCGCAGCGACGAGCCATGCACCGGCGCCTCGCGCACGTAGTGCTGCATGACCAACAGGTCCGGAAACTCGTAGCCGGGAACCGCATTGCGCTGCGCGCCGCCCGCGGGCAGCGGCGGATCGATCGCCGGCGCGCGCTCGAACGGCTGCGCGAGCTCGCCGCCGGCGATCAGCACCGGCTTGGCCGAGCGGCCGGGACGGTGCGTATGGCCGTTGCTCCAGAGATCGTGGCGCCAGGACACGATGTTGCCGCCTTGGTCTAGCGAAGCGTCGAGCGCCACCACCATCGCCGGCCCGTACGGCTCCCACGCAAATTCGTCCTCGCGTGCCCATTGCAGCCGGATGGGCCTGCCCTTCGCCATACGCGCGAGCAGAGCGGCATCGAGCCCGGCATCGTCCGCGCCGTTATGCCCGTAGCAGCCGGCGCCCTCGCCGTGGTGCACGATGATCTTGTCCTCCGGCATGCGCAGCACCATCGAGATTTCCTGGCGCAGGCCGAAGATGCCCTGCGTGTGCGACCACACGTGCAGCGTGTCGCCCTTCATCTGCGCCAGCGCGCACGACGGGCCGATGGAGGCGTGGCAGATGAAGGGCTTGTGATACTCGGCCTGCAGCCGCTTCACGCCCTTGGCTTTAGCCTCGGGGTTCGCGACTTCCTTTTGGACGTTGTTCTCGCTCGCATGGCCCTTGAGCCAGGCGTAGATGTCCGCCGGCAGCGCGGGACCGTCGCTCCACTGCGCCTTGGCGCGCAGCTTCTTCGCCGCCTCGATCACCGCAGCTTCATCCGGCCCAACCAGCGCCGCGAAATTTCCGTCGCGCAGGATCTCCATGCCGGCGGGCGCCGGCGGCAGCGAGACGAGCTTCCCCGCAGTCATCCCGGCGGGCCGCAGCGGGCGCAGCATGCGCGCGTGCAGCATGCCGGGCAGCACCATGTCCTGCACGTAGCTCGCCTTGCCCGCGATCTTGGCCGGCAGCTCGATGCGCGGCACGTTCGTCCCGACCACCTTGTATTCGGCGGCCGGCTTCTCCGGCGCCTCCGCCGGAATGTCCTTGCCCGCGACCTCGAGGTCCCAGTACGACTTCTTGCCGCTCTTGGCGAGCAGCGCGCGCAGCTCGGCGCAGGCCTTGCGCAGCCCCTTGCCGCCGTCCTGGATCGACAGGCTGCCGGAGGTCACGCCCTCGTCGGGGCTGTGGGCCGTGCTCGCCGGCAGGACGCGGATTTTTTCGAGGGGAACCCCGAGCTCCTCGGCCGCGATCTGCGCGAGGGCGGTGACGATGCCCTGCCCCAGCTCGACCTTGCCGCTGGCGATGGTGACCGTGCCGTCGCGCTCGAAGTGCACGCGCTGCGTGAGCCGCCGCGCGTCGGAGAG
>DASSPL010000423.1:0-3155 GCA_035699685.1 Burkholderiales bacterium
CGGCCGCGCGCTGTCCAAGGGCTACGACATGGTGCTGAACGGCTGGGAGATCGGCGGCGGCTCGGTGCGCATCCACCGCGCCGACGTGCAGGCCAAGGTGTTCAAGGCGCTCGGCATCTCCGACGAGGAAGCGCGCGCCAAATTCGGCTTCCTGCTCGACAACCTTCAGTACGGCGCGCCGCCGCACGGCGGCATCGCGTTCGGCCTCGACCGCATCGTCACGCTGATGGCCGGCGCGGAATCGATCCGCGACGTCATCGCCTTCCCCAAGACGCAGCGCGCGCAGGACCTGCTGGTGCAGGCGCCGAGCCCGGTCGATGAGAAGCAGCTGCGCGAGCTCGGCATCCGCTTGCGGGAGAAGCCGAAAGGCTGATGCGGGCACTGGCCTTCGCGCTGGTCTTTTTCCTCGGCGCGGCTTTCGCCTTTTCAAGCGACATGCGGGTGGCGCAGCTGCCGCCCGAGGGGCGCCAGACGCTGGCGCTGATTCGCGCCGGCGGGCCTTTCCCCTATGCCCGGGATGGCGTGGTGTTCAACAACCGCGAAGGCCTGCTGCCCAAGCGCAACCGCGGCTACTACCGCGAGTACACGGTGAAGACCCCGGGCGTGCGCCACCGCGGTGCGCGGCGCATCGTCGTCGGTTCGAACGGCGAGTTCTATTACACGGACGATCACTACCGATCGTTCAGGCGCATCATGGATCCCCCATGAGCAAGCTCCTGCAGCGGCTGCGCGACGCGTCGCGCTCCGGCGTCTACCGCACCGGCAACCCGGCTGCCGTGCTCGAGGCGACGCGCGGCGCGGACCTGGACGTCGTGACGATCGAGGGCGGCGGCAAGGAGAAGCTGCTGCAGAACATCGCCCGCGCGCTCGACTTCCCGCGCTGGTTCGGCGGCAACTGGGACGCGCTCGAGGATTCGCTGGGCGACCTGTCGTGGCGCGAAGGCGCCGGGCACATCCTGCTCTTCACGACCTACCCCGCGGGCGGTGAGCTCGGCGTGCTGATCGATGTGCTGCGTTCGGTGGCCGAATACTGGGCCGGGCGGGGCAAGCCGTTCTTCGCGGTGTTCATCGACGCGCAACGCAAGCTCGAGCTGCCCGACCTCTACCGCGCGGCATGACGCCGAAGCTGCCGGTGTCGGTCCTTGTGCTGGTGCACACCGTCGAGCGCGAGGTGCTGCTCCTCGAGCGGGCCACGCGCGCCGGTTTCTGGCAGTCGGTCACCGGATCGCTCGATCGCCTGGACGAGCCGCTCGCCGACGCGGCGGCGCGCGAGGTGATGGAGGAGACGGGCATCGACGCTGCGCGCGGCCGCCTGCAGCGGTGGAATGTGGTCTACACCTTCGAGATCTACCCGCACTGGCGCCACCGTTTCGCGCCGGGCGTGGTGCAGAACGTCGAGCACGTCTTCGGGCTCCAGCTGCCGGAGCGCCGGACGGTGCGGATGGCGCCGCAGGAGCACGTCGCGTTCGCATGGCTGCCTTGGCGCGAGGCGGCGGCCCGGTGTTTTTCCTGGTCGAACCGCGATGCCATCGTGATGCTTGGAGAGGAATGAGGCTTGCATTATGGTCTCCACCTCGAGGGAATAGCGCGATGAGCCGGACGCTGAAGGTGGTAACGCTCAACATCCACAAGGGGCTGTCGCACTTCAACCGCCGCATGGTGATCCATGACCTGCGCGAGGGCCTGCGCGGCATCAACCCCGACATCGTCTTCCTGCAGGAGGTGCAGGGGCTGAACCACCGCTTCGCCATGCGCTTCGCCGGCGCGCCGGTCGAGCCGCAGCACGCGTTTCTCGCCGGCGAGACCTGGCAGCACGCCTACGGCTGCAACGCGGTGTACGACCACGGCCACCACGGCAACGCCATCCTTTCGCGCTTCGGCTTCCTCTCGTTCGAGAACCACGACGTGTCCGACCACCGCTACGAGCGGCGCGGGCTGCTGCATTGCGTGGTCTCGGCGCCGGGATGGCGGCGCAACATCCACTGCGTCTGCGTGCACCTGTCGCTGCACGAGGGCGGGCGCCAGCGCCAGCTCGAGGCGATCTCGGGCCGCCTCGAGGAGCTCGCCTCGCGCGACGTGCCGATCATCATCGCCGGCGACTTCAACGACTGGCGCCATCGCGCCTCGTCGATCCTCGAGCGGCGCCTCGGCATGACCGAGGTGTCGATCGCGCGCTACGGCAGGGCGGCGCGCACCTTCCCGGCGGTGATGCCGGTGCTGCAGCTCGACCGCATCTATGTGCGCGGCTTCAAGGTGAAGGCGTCCGAGGTGCATCGCGGCAAGCCGTGGTCGCGGCTCTCCGACCATCTCGCGGTGAGCGCGGAGCTCGAGCGCGCCTAGACGAGGCGCAGGCGTCCTTCTTCCAGTACGGGAACCACCGGGAAGGCGTCGATGCGGCAGGCGAATTCCACCTCGTGGCGCAGGCCGCGCGCGGTCATCATGCGGCCCAGGCGGCACTCCAGCAGGGCATCGGGCAGCGGGGCATGCCGGTACACCATGCGCGCGGCGCGCGCTGCATCCGACAGATCGCCCGACGGGCCGAGGCGCTCGGCGAAGTGCTCGACGAAGCAGCCCGCGCCGTAGAAATCCTCGAAGTTGAAGTTGTTTCCCGACCCGGAGCAGACGAGAAGCACGGTTTCGCCGGCATGCTCGGCCAGCACGTGCTCGACCAGCCGCCGCGCGTTGAGCAGCGCGCCGCAGTAGATGCGGCGCGCGCCCGCGGCCAGCATCAGGGCCACGGTGCCGTTGGTGGTCGAATAGATGATGCTCCGGTCCTTTACGCCATGCGCGACCAGGGCGAGCGGCGCGGGGTGCACGAAGCCGGGCAGCGTCTCGGCATAGAGCTCGCCCGCGAGGACGCAGGAGCCCGCGCCGCGGCGCGCGTCCTCCGCCCGCGCCGCCGCCTCGTCGAGCACCGGGATGATCTGCGCCGCGCCGTGCGCCAGCGCCGCCACCATGGTGGTGGTGGCGAACAGGATGTCGATGACGATCACCACCTTGCCGGCGACGCGCATGCCGTCGAGCTCTTCCTTGCGCGTGAGGACGTGAACCTTGTGATTGAGTTCGATCTTTGGCAACATCGCCGCGAAGTCTAATCCACGGAGGAGGGCTCCATGATTCGCATCGCAATCGCCGCGGCGGCGCTCGCGTGCTCG
>DASSPL010000424.1:0-2105 GCA_035699685.1 Burkholderiales bacterium
CTCGCGCACCGTGCGGATCACGTTGACGGCGTTGCCGAAGCCGGTGTCGGCGTCGGCGATGAGCGGCACGCGCACCGCCGCGGCGATGTAGCGCGCGTTGGCCACCATCTCGCTCATCGTCGTGAGGCCCACGTCCGGCAGGCCGGTGAGCGAGAGCGACGTGCCGTAGCCCGTCATGTAGACGGCGTCGAAGCCCGCGGCCTCGAGCACGCGCGCGCTCATGGCGTTGTAGCAGCCGGGGATGTAGAGGGTCGGCCCCTTCGCGATCAGGGCGCGAAGGCGCGTGCTGGCGCGCTGCATCAGTCCACCTTCGCGCCGGATTCCTTGACGGCCCGCGTCCACAGCTTCTGCTCGCTCTCCAGGAGCTTCGCGAACTCCTCCGGCGAGTTGCCCACGGTCTCGGCGCCGAGCTTCTGCATGCGCTCCTTCACCGCCGGCGAGTTGAGCGCCTTCACCGCGGCGGCGTTCAGCCTGGCGATGATGTCCTTCGGCGTCCCGGCCGGGGCGATGATGCCGTACCAGGTGTCCGACGCGTATCCCTTGACGACCTCGCCGATGGTGGGAATGTCGGGATTGCTCTGCGCGCGCTTGCTGCTGGTGAGCGCGATCGGCTTCAAGCGCCCGTCCTTGATGAGCGGCTGCAGCGGCAGCAGGCCGTCCATGGCGAGCTGCACCTGGCCGGCGAGCACGTCCTGGCGCGCCTGGGTCGAGCCCTTGTAGGGCACGTGCACCACGTCGATCCCCGCCATGCTCGTGAACATCGCCATGTTGAGGTGCGTGGCCGAGCCCGTGCCGGCGGAGCCGTAGTTGAGCTTGCCGGGGTTCTTCTTCGCGTAGTCGATGAGCTCCTTCAGGTTGCTCACCGGCACCGACGGGTGCGCCACGATGATCTGGTGCGTGTTGGCCATCACCGTGATCGGCTCGAAGTCCTTGACGGGATCGTAGGTCTTCTTCGCGCCGTGCAGCGCCGGGTTGATGAGGTGCGACGGGCTCACGGAGAGCAGCGTGTAGCCGTCGGGCGGCGAGTTCTTCGCGATCTCGGTGCCGACGAGGCCGCCGGCGCCGGGCTTGTTCTCGATCACGACCGGCTGGCCGAGCTCCTTGCCCATCTGCTCGCCCACCGCGCGCGCGAGCGTGTCGCCGGTGCCGCCGGCGGCGAGCGGCACGATCATCTTGATGGGCTTGGTGGGGAAACCCTGCGCGACAGCCGCGAAGGGGGACAGAAGGACTGCGGCAGCCAGCGCCGCGGCGATGCGATTCATGCTTCCTCCGGAATCGGTGACCGAAGGAACGATGTTACATCGCGCGACTACTTCGGCTCCTGCCCCTCGCCATTCGGCGCAGCCTGCAGGCGGCGCACGCCGCCCTCCACCGCCCGCAGCTCGATGATCTCGGCCTCCTGGGAGGTGGCGCCGAGCTCCTTGAACTTGCGCGCCGACACCAGCACGCGGCTCTCGAAGGAGGCGATGGCCGCGTTGTAGCTGTCGGTCGCGGCGCCCAGGCCCTTGCCGAGCCGGGCGAAGTGGTCCGCCATGACCGAGAGCCGGGCGTGCAGCTCCTGGCCCAGGCGGCTGATCTCGCGCGCGTTCTCCTCGATGCTCTCCTGGCGCCAGCCGTAGGAGGCGGCCTTGAGCAGCGCCATCAGCGAGGCGGGAGAGGCGATGATCACGTTCTGGCCGAAGCCGCTGTCGAGGAGGTCGGGATCGGCCTCCAGCGCGGCGCTGAAGAACGCCTCGCCGGGGATGAACATCACGACCACCTCGGGAGTGGGCTGGAACTGCTCCCAGTAGCTCTTCCTGGCGAGCGACTCGAGGTGGCGGCGCATGAGCTGGGCGTGCAGCAGGATCTTCACCTTGCGCAGCTCGTCGGTGGTCGCCTCGTGGGCCTCCATGTAGGCGGAGATCGGCGCCTTGGAATCCACCACGATCTGGCGGTTGCCCGGCAGCTTCACGATGAGGTCGGGCCGCAGCTTGCCGTCGTCGCCCTCGGCGGACTGCTGCTCGACGAAGTCGCAGTGCATCATCATGCCGGCCATCTCGACCACGCGGCGCAGCTGGATCTCGCCCCAGCGGCCGCGCACGTGGGGCTGGCGCAGCGCCTTCACC
>DASSPL010000425.1:0-5379 GCA_035699685.1 Burkholderiales bacterium
TGCGGGGGGCTTCGAGCTCGCGCTCTGGTGCGACGTGCGAGTCATGGAACAGTCGGCCTATTTCGGCGTCTATTGCCGGCGCTGGGGCGTGCCGCTCATCGACGGCGGCACGGTGCGCCTGCCGCGCATCGTCGGCATGGGGCGCGCGATGGAAATCATCCTCACCGGCCGCAAGGTGCCGGCCGAAGAGGCGCTGCGCATCGGCGCCTGCGAGCACGTCGTGCCCGACGGCAGCTCGCGCGAATTCGCCGAGGCGATGGCGCACGAGATCGCGCGCTTCCCGCAGGCCTGCGTGCGCGCCGACCGGCGCTCGGCCTATATGCAGCAAGGTCTGCCGCTGCGCGAGGCGATGCGCAAGGAGTGGTACAACGGCTTTCCCGCCTTCGAGATCGACGGCGCGGCCGGGGCGGCCCGCTTCGCCTCAGGCAAGGGACGCCACGGCGACTTTCGCGACATCTAGGGTTTGCGCAGCACCACCGCGCTGATGAGATACGGCCGGAAAAGCCACATCATGCGGTGAGCGTGCGACAGCCAGCGTCTCGGGCGCACAAAAGGAAAGAGCATCCGCAGCACTTTGCGGGTCATGCGCAGCGGGCCGCCGGCGACGAATTCCTGGCCATAGCTGCCGCTGCGCAGCACAGCGGACTGCACGACCTCATAGGCGGGGAAAAGTGCCGCGAGCTCGGCGGGGTGCGGACGGTAAAGGGTGTCGATCGGATCCGCGTGATAGGGATACGAGTAAGGCACCGTGACGACCAGCACGCCGCCCCTTTCCAGCAGCGAATCCAGGATGCCCGGGAAACGGTCGCGCAAGCGCGCGTCCAGGTGCTCCATGATGTTGCAGGCAAGGACCAGATCCGGCCGCAAGGCGCGTAAGCGGGCCTGCACTTCGGGATCGAACACGTCGCCCGATACGTCGATCCCCGCCCCCTGGTGCTGGTCGGAGTGCACGACGCGGGCTCCGGCAGCGATCAGCGGGCGGAAGATTTCCGCGTGGATATAAGGCTTGGAGACCTCGCGGAAGCGCTGCGAGCCGCTGCCGAGGTTCAACACGGTGCGAACGCCGTCCAGGGCGCGCACCTGTTGCCCTATCCAGCCGGCTTCCTCGGTGCGCAATCGATGTTCCCCGCCAGAGTCTTTCGCTCATGTAACCGTAGCAGAATCGCCTCGCGCTCGGCGTCCTTCATCGTCGCCCAGCGGGCAATTTCGTCGAGCGTGCGCCCGCAGCCGAGGCACAGCCCGTGCCGCGGGTCCATCTGGCAGACCTTGATGCAGGGCGACTTCAGCGTTTCCAGGCCTTGTTGACCTTGGACGAGGGCTCGCGCCCGAGCACGCCGCAGATCCACCGCCCGATGGCGACCAGCTGGCCGAGGTCGACACCCGTGCGAACGCCCATGCCGTCCAGCATGTAGACCACGTCCTCGGTCGCCACGTTGCCCGAGGCGCCCGCGGCGTATGGGCAACCGCCCAGCCCGGCAATCGACGCGTCGAACGTGGTCACGCCGAGCTCGAGCGATGCGTAGATGTTGGCGAGCGCCTGGCCGTAGGTATCGTGGTAATGGCCGGCTAGCCTCTCCATCGGCACGTGAGCGGCACAGGCCTCGATCATCGCCTTCGTCTTGCCGGGCGTCCCGGTGCCGATGGTGTCGCCGAGCGACACCTCGTAGCACCCCATCTCATAGAGGGCTTTGGCCACCTCGGCGACTTTGGCGGGTGGCACCTCTCCTTCATAGGGGCAGCCGAGCACGCATGAGACGTAACCACGGACCCGCACGCCGGACCGGCCGGCGGCTTCGGCCACCGGCCGGAATCGCTCGAGCGATTCGGCGATCGAGCAGTTGATGTTCTTGCGCGAGAACGACTCGGAGGCGGCGCCGAAGATGGCCACCTCGGTTGCGCCGGCCGCCCGGGCAGCCTCGAAGCCCTTGAGGTTGGGTGCCAGCACCGGATAGTCGACGCCCGGCTTGCGGCGGACGCGCTCGAGCACCTCGGTGTGGTCGGCCATCTGCGGTACCCACCTCGGCGAGACGAACGCGGTCGCCTCCACGGCGGGCAAGCCCGCGTCGGCGAGGCGCTCGATCAGCTCGATCTTCACCGCCGTCGGCACCTCGCGCTGCTCGTTCTGCAGGCCGTCGCGCGGCCCGACTTCGACAAGGCGAACCGTCGTCATTCGAGCCGGATGAGCTCCGCGCCTTCGAGTACCTGCTCGCCGGCGGCGTAGTGGATCTCCTTCACCGTGCCGTCGGCGGGCGCGGTGATCGTGTGCTCCATCTTCATCGCTTCCAGGATCAGCAGCGGCTGGCCCTTCTTGACCTGGGCGCCCGCGTCGACGAGCAGCTTGATAACCCGTCCGGGCATCGGCGCGGCGAGCGAGCCGGTCGCGTCGGCGTCGACCTCGGCGAGCTCCTGCTTGAGCGCGAGGCTCCAGCGCAGGCCATCGTGGAAGACGTGCCACGTCCGGCCATCGCGCACGGTTTCAGCCTTGGCTGGAGCGGCCTCGCGCCCGTCGACCTCCAGCCGCCTGCCGGCCTCGAGGAACGCGACACGCACGCGATGCTCGTCGCCGCCCGCGCTGAACACGAAATCGTGGTGCGACTCCGCGTTCAGCCGCCAGCCGTCGACCGGGTGCCACGGCGAATGCGGATCTCCCGAATGCGCGGCGCGCTGCCGGGCGGTTTCCTCCTCGTACGCCAGCTCGGCCACCGCCGCGGCCGCGAGCACCCCTGCCGGGACCGGGACCCGCGGAGCAAACAGCTGCGCGCGGTTGCGCTCGATGAGCCCGGTGTCGAGCTCGGCCCTGGCGAACGCCGGGCTTTCGCACACCCGCCGCAGGAATTCCACGTTGGTGGCGACGCCCGCGATGCGCGTTTCGCGCAGCGCCGCGCCAAGGCGCGCCAGCGCATCGTCCCGGGTATCGCCGTGCACGATAAGCTTGGCGATCATCGGGTCGTACCAGGCGGAGATCTCGTCGCCGGTGGCCACGCCGGTGTCGATGCGCGCGTTGTCCGGAAACGCGACGTGCACGAGGCGGCCTGTCGAGGGCAGGAACTCCCGTTCGGGATCCTCGGCGTAGATCCGGGCCTCGATGGCATGGCCTTTGATCTGCAGCGCCTCCTGCTTGAAGGGCAGGCGCTCGCCGGCGGCCACGCGGAGCTGCAGCTCGACGAGGTCCAGGCCGGTGACCATCTCGGTGACCGGGTGCTCGACCTGCAAGCGAGTGTTCATCTCCATGAAATAGAAGCGGCCGTCCTGCTCGGCGATGAACTCCACGGTGCCGGCCCCGGTGTACTTGATCGCCCTGGCGGCCGCGACGGCGGCGGAGCCCATTTCGCTTCTTTTCTGGAAATGAGGAGCGGGCGCTTCCTCGATCACCTTCTGGTGGCGCCGCTGCACCGAGCAGTCGCGCTCGAAGAGGTGCACGACGTTGCCGTGCGAGTCGCCGAACACCTGCATCTCGATGTGCCGTGGCCGCTGCAGGTAGCGCTCGATCAGCACGCGGTCGTCGCCGAAAGCCGCCTGCGCTTCGCGGCGCGCGCCCTCGAGGGCGGTGGCAAAGCTCTTGCGGTCCTCGACCACACGCATGCCCTTGCCCCCGCCGCCGGCGGAGGGCTTGATGAGGACCGGATAGCCGATGCGATCGGCTTCCTTCTCGAGGAACGCGGCATCCTGCTTCTCGCCGTGGTAGCCCGGCACGAGCGGCACGCCGGCCTTCTCCATCAGGCGCTTGGCTGCGGCCTTGTCGCCCATCGCGGCAATCGCCTCCGGGCTCGGACCGACGAACACCACGCCCGCGCGCTGGCACGCAGTGGCGAAATCGTCGTTCTCGGAAAGGAAGCCGTAACCGGGATGGATGGCCTCGGCGCCGCTTGCTTTCGCCGCGCTGACGATCGCGTCGATGCTGAGATAGCTCTCCGCCGCCGGCGGCGGCCCGATGTGGCGCGCCTCGTCGGCCAGCTTGACGTGCCGCGCGTGCCGGTCGGCGTCCGAATACACCGCCACGGTGCGGATGCCCAGGCGCTTCGCCGTGCGCATGACGCGGCAGGCGATCTCGCCGCGGTTGGCGATCAGGATTTTCCGGAAAGCCATCTGGGCTTGCGCTTCTCGAGGAACGAGGCGATGCCCTCGCGCCCTTCTTCGGATGCGCGGATCTCCGCGATGCGCCGCGCGGTGTCCGCCTTGAGGTCGTCCTCGACCGGCCGGCCGGCGACGTCGCGGATCAGGTCCTTGATGCGCGCGTGCGCGGCGCTGCCGCCGGCGAGCAGGTGTTGCAGAAGGGAGTCGATGAAGCCGTCCAGCTCGGCGGCGGGCACCAGCGCGGACAGCATGCCGATGCGCAGCGCTTCCTGCGCGTCGAACACCTCCGCGGTGAGGAAATAGCGGCTCGCCGCGCGCGCGCCGATGGCGCGCATCACGTACGGGCTGATCGTCGCCGGCGAGAGGCCGAGCTTGGCCTCCGAAAAGCAGAACTTCGCCTCCGGCGTGCCCACCGCGATATCGCACGCCGCGACGAGGCCCGTGCCGCCGGCGAACGCCGGCCCGTGCACCCGCGCGATGGTCGGCTTGTCCATGCGGGCGAGCGTGGCCAGCATGTCGGCGAGGGCGCGCGCGTCGCGCACGTTCTCGTCGTAGCTGTAGCCGGACATGCGCTTCATCCAGTTGAGGTCGGCGCCGGCGCAGAAGGCCGGGCCGTTGCCGCCGAGCACCACCGCCCTGACGGCCGGGTCCGCGTCCAGCTCCTGGAAAGTTTTCGTCAAGGCAGCGATCAGCGCGTCGTCGAACGCGTTGCGCACTTCGGGGCGGTTGAGCGTCACGCGGGCGACCGCGTCCTTCTTGTCGACCTGGATCATGCGATTCGCGGCTCCACTACCACTTCGCTTTTCACCGAGTTGGCGATGAAGCATTTCTCGTGCGCCTTCTCGTGCAGCGCGCGGTGCTCCTCCTCGGTGGGCGCCCGTCCGGCGAAGGTCACGACCGGCCGCAGCGTGACCTTCGACATCCAGGTGCGGTCGAGCACGCCGAGCGCCTCGTCGACATAGCGCTCGACGACGTACTTGCGCACCTGCGCGAGGTGCAGGAACCACAGCATGTGGCACGACGACAGCGAGGCCACGAATGCCTCCTCCGGATCGACGCCGGGCTGAGCAGGGGCGGTTTTCGGGATGTTGCCCGGGTTGGCGCGACCCGAAACGTGGACGCCGCTATCGAAGCGCCACTCGTGCATGCGGCTGTACGTCTCGTAGACGAAGTCGCCCTGCCTTTTCCATTCAACGGTTGCGCGGTGCTCGCTCACATCCGGAATACGCCGAAGCGTGTCCTTTCTATCGGTGCGTTGAGGGCGGCCGAAATGGCGAGGCCCAGCAGCCGGCGCGTATCGACGGG
>DASSPL010000426.1:0-11616 GCA_035699685.1 Burkholderiales bacterium
GTGGTCGCGGCTGCGCCAGCGCTTCGGCATCGCGGCGCCGCGCGTGGCCGTGCAGACCCATATCCCCTGGTACTGGCGCTGGCTCGGCATGGCGCTGCTCCTCGGCGTCGCGGCGGCGAGCGCGGCCTGGATCTACGACGCGGGACGCCGCTTCGCCGGCTTCGACTCGAGCGAGCTGGCCAACGTCCGCTACGAGCTCGACGAGGCCCGCGGCGAGCTGGAGCGCCTGCGCGCCGTGGCAAATGCCGCAGAACGGCGCCTGGCCATCGAGCGCGCCGCGCAGCAGAACCTGGCCAAGCAGATCCGCACGCTCGAGCAGGACAACGCCCGGGTGCGGGAGGAGCTGGCCACGCTGGACAGCATGCTGTCGTCGGAGGCGCGCGCCGGCAACGCCCTGGCCATTTATCGTTTCAAGGTCGAGCCGAACGTGCTGCCGGGCGAGTACCGCTACCAGCTGCTGCTGGTCACCCCGCGCACGAGGAGCGAGCGGGAGTTCAATGGCCGACTCGAGCTCGTGGTCTCTCTGAACGAGGCGGGCCGCAATGCTATGATGAGCTTCCCGGAGGCCGCCGAGGCCGCGAGCTTCCGGCTGGCGTTCAAGTATTTCCGCCGCGTCGAAGGGACTTTCCGGGTGAATCCCAAGGCGAAGGTCGAGAATGTCCAGGTGCGCGTGTACGAGACCGGCTCGAGCCAGCCGCGCGCAACCCACACGGTGACGCTGTAGGCCCAAGGGAGAGAAAGATGTTCAACAAGCAGACGAGCAAGCCCCAGAACCGGATCGACAGCCTTATCGGCGCGACGACCCGCATCGAGGGCAACGTGGTGTTCAGCGGCGGCCTGCGGGTGGACGGAATGGTCCGCGGCAACGTGGCCGCCCTGGCGGACGATCCCGGCACCCTGGTGGTGTCGACCGACGCGCGCATCGACGGCGAAGTCCATGCCGCGCACATCGTCGTGAACGGCATGATCAATGGCCCGGTTCATGCTACCGAGACCCTCGAACTCCAGGCCGGCTCCCGGGTCAAAGGAGATGTGCACTACAAGACCATCGAGATCCATCAGGGTGCGGTGGTCGATGGGCGCCTGGTGCATCACGCCGCCGCGGAGATGAAGGGCGTCGAACTCAAGCTCGCTTCGGGCTAATCAGGAGAGAAGCATGAACGCCGTGACCGAAATGCCGTCCCCGCTGAACTTCAGCGACAACGCCGCCAACAAGGTGAAGCAGCTGATCGAGGAAGAAGGCAACCCGGACCTCAAGCTGCGCGTGTTCGTCACCGGCGGCGGCTGCTCCGGCTTCCAGTACGGCTTCACCTTCGACGAGGTGAAGAACGAGGACGACGCCGTGATGGAAAAGAACGGCGTGCAGCTCCTCATCGACCCCATGAGCTACCAGTACCTGGTCGGCGCCGAGATCGACTACCAGGAGGGCCTCGAAGGCGCCCAGTTCGTCATCAAGAATCCCAACGCGCAGAGCACGTGCGGTTGCGGGTCCTCGTTCACGGTCTAGACCGACACTGACCCCCCAGCAGCTGCTCGAAGAAGGCTATTCGGCGCTGCTGCACCAGCAGTTCCCCAAGGCCGAGCAGGCCTTGGCGCGCGTCGTGCAGGTGCCGGGCGCGCCGATGGACGCTTTCCTGTTTCTCAGCGCCGCGAACTACCTCGCCGGCCACGAGCCGAGCGCGCTGCAGGTGTTCGATGCCCTCAATACCGCGAGCCGCCAGGGCAGGCAGATGCCGGTGGTGTCGACCGCCTATTTCGAGCGCCTCGGCAAGCTGATCGACGCGCTCGGCGAGCGGCGCGGCGACGACCTGCACCGCTTCATGCAGCGCCACCGCTTCATTCCGTGGCAGGACGTGGGCCGCCTGGGGGCCGAGGACAACTGGCTGGCGGTCGAGCCGTGGAACTTCTCGCGCGAGGCGACACAGTTCTTCCCCAAGGCGCAGGCCGAATTCGCCGATCTGCAGAAGCTCATCGAGGCGCACGTGCTGCCCGGCTGGCTGCCGCAGGCGCCGCCTTTCACGCGCGGCTCGGCGCTGCTCACCATGGGTTCGTGCTTCGCGCAGAACCTGCGCAACTACCTCGCCGAGCGCGGGCTGCAGAGCGGCTGGATGTTCGTGCCGCCGGGGCTGAACAACACCTTCGCGCTGCGCAATTTCATCGACTGGTGCCTCACCGGCGAGCGCTCGAGCGATGCCTACTGGTACGACGCCCACGCCAAGGGCGGCGCCGTCAGGTGGGAGCCGCCGGCCGAGCACGCTTACTACCGCGGCCTGCTGCAGGAGATGAGCGGGCTGGTGCTCACCGTCCGGCTGGCCGAGGTCTGGTACGACGAATCCAACGGCAAGGTGTTCTGGCGCGGCGTGCCGCAGTCGATCTACGACCCGGCCAGACACAAGTGCCGCGTCAGCACGGTGCAGGAAAACCGCGACAACCTGAAGCACATCGTGCGCTCGCTGCGCGAGCTGCGCCCCGACCTGCCGATCATCGTCACGCTCTCGCCCATCCCGCTGAAGGCCACGTTCGAGGCGGCCTCGATCTTCACCGCCGACTGCGTCTCCAAGTCGGTGCTGCGGGTGGCGATCCACGAGCTGATGGCCGAGCGCGACCCGCGGCTGTACTACTGGCCCTCGTTCGAGATCGTGCGCTGGCTCGGCGGACACGTCGCCGAGAGCTTCTACGGCGAGGACGGCAACACGCGCCACATCAACCGCCGCACGGTGCGGCTGATCCTGGAAAGCTTCATCCGCCACTACTACGCTGCCGTTTAGCGTCGCATTACGGCCTGGCTGGTCGGCGTGAGCTCGGGCTCGATGCCGCGCGCTCGGCAGAACTCGTCTACCGCCCGCTTGCCGCCCGGCCAGTTGTAGTCGTCGCACACCATCAGCGCGCCGGGCACGAGGCGCGGCCAGAAATGCTCCAGCGCGTCCTTCGTCGGCTGGTACAGGTCGACGTCGACGTGCACGAAGCGGCAAGGCCCGCCGCCCTCTTTCGGGAACGCGTCGGGAATCCACCCCGGGAAGTATTCGATGCCTGGAAACGCGGCGAGCGCGCGCTTGACGTCCTCGAGCCGCGCCGCGAAGCGCCCGGGCTGTACATCCAGCGCGTGTGGCCCGCCCGCGCCGCCGGGGGCGTCTTCCGGCCGGGGCGGGCTCAGTCCCTGGAACGAGTCGAAGATCTGGTAGCCGCCGCCGTCGAAGGCCGGATGGTTGCCCTTCAGCCGGCTGCACATGAGGTGGGACGACAGGCCGCGGAAGCAGCCGCACTCCACTACCAGCCCTTCGAGCCCGAGGGTCTGCTCGAAGCGGCGCATGAGGTTCAGGAAGCGGTTGCGGCGCCGTAGCGGCAGGGGGCTGGTGCGCGTGGCGAGGATGCCGGCCAGATAGGCATCGTCGAAACGCTCGTCCTTGTCCTCGCAGTAGTCGGCGACGTAGCGGCGGAAGGCCTTCGCCAGCTTCGCGTCGCGTCCCTGGTTGAAGTACAGGTCGAGCAGCATCTCGATCGCCACGCCGCGCTCGGCGGCGGCGGCGGGGTCGCGCGCGAGCTGGTCGACCAGCGACGCGAGCAGGTCACCGGCTTCGTTGGGGCGGCCGGCGGCGTAGAGGCGTTTCGCCTCCTCGATGACGCGAGCGCCGCGCGCGCTCAATCCAGCAGCGCGACGGTGTTGTTGGCGAGGAGATCCAGCCGGGCGACGAGCGGTTGAGCGTGCTCGTGGAACGCGGCGAGGCTTTGCGCCGGCACCGGCTGCGCCGCGGGGAGTGCTATGGAGAGCGGGTTGCGCGCCTGGCCGGCGACGCGGAATTCGTAGTGCAGGTGCGGCCCGGTGGCCCAGCCGGTCTGGCCGACGAAGCCGATGGTGTCGTTCTGCGCGACGCGCGCGCCGCGCCGCACTGCGATGCGGCTGAGGTGCGCGTAGAGGGTGGTGTACTGGCCGTTGTGGCGAAGGATCACGACGTTGCCGTAGCCGCCCTGCGGACCTGCATAGTCCACCACGGCGTCGCCGATGGCGCGCACGCGGGTGCCGGTAGGCGCGGCGTAGTCGACCCCCTGATGCTTGCGCCAGCCGCCATGGATGGGATGCGAGCGCATGCCGAAGCCGGAGCTGACGCGCGAGAACTCGAGCGGCGAGCGCAGGAAAGCCTTGCGCAGGTTCTTGCCGTCGGGCGCGTAGTAGCTGGTTCCGTAATGGACGGCGCGCAGCGTGCGGCCCTGGTTGGTGAATTCCGCGGCGAGCAGGCGCCCGGCGCGCACCGGCCTGCCGTTGAGGTATTGCAGCTCGTAGACCACGCTGAAGCGGTCGCCTTTGCGCAGGTCGCGATAGAAGTCGATGTCGCCACCCAGGACGTCGGCGAGCTGCATGGCGATGCTGTCCGGAATGCCGACCGAGTCGGTGGCGGCGAAGAGCGAGCTGCGGATGACGCTCGCCTTCTGCGTCACACGGGTATGCAGCACCGCCTGCTCCTCGACGGCGCGGAAGCTCTCGTCCTGCGGCACGATCCTGACCAGCGTGTCGCGGCCGGTGAGGAAGCTGAGCGAGACCGGCGCACCATCGGCGGACACTTCGGCGGTGACGACCGAGCCGGGACGCAGCGACCGCAGCGCAGGCAGGCGGGCGATGCGTGTGGCCGGCGTCTCATCGACGCCCAGGCGGGAGAGGAAACCGCCCAGCGTGTCGCCGCGCTGGAACTGCTCTTCGCGGATGTAGACGGCGGGACTGGGGAGCTCCGCCGTCTTCAGCGCGAGCGTCTCGATCAACGGTGTGGCCTGCGGCGGTGCCACCGCCTCCTCGCGCGGCGCAATCGTCGCGAACGCGGCGACCGCGCCGGAAACGGCGAGGACCGCGATCGCTGCAGAACGCCTTAACGCGCCGGACAGTGCCATGGATCGGCTAGAATCCCTTTTTATTCAGAAGCCTGCGGAGTCTAGCAAAGGGCCGCCGGCGCGCAAATCAAACATGTCCGCCATTGGGCAGGCCGTTCAGACCATCCGTCGGGGGTGCGACGAGCTGATCGTCGAGGAAGAGTTGGCAAAAAAGCTGGCGAGCGGCCGGAAACTGCGCGTCAAGCTGGGCCTCGACCCCACTGCCCCCGACCTCCATCTGGGCCATACGGTGGTGATCAACAAGCTGCGGGACTTCCAGGAGCTCGGCCACCAGGTGCAGTTCCTGATCGGCGACTTCACCGGGATGATCGGCGACCCGACCGGGAAGAACCAGACGCGCCCGCCGCTCAGCCGCGAGCAGATCCTCGACAACGCGCGCACGTATCAGCAGCAGGTGTTCAAGATCCTCGATCCGGAGAAGACCCAGGTGCTGTTCAACTCGGAATGGTCCGACAAGCTCGGCGCCGAGGGGATCATCCGCCTCGCGGCCAAGTACACGGTGTCCCAGCTTCTCGAGCGCGAGGATTTCTCGAAGCGCTTCGACCAGGAGCGGCCGATCGCGCTGCACGAGCTGCTCTACCCCCTCATGCAGGGCTACGACTCGGTGGCGATGAAGGCCGACGTCGAGCTGGGCGGCACCGACCAGAAGTTCAACCTGCTCGTCGGCCGCGAGCTGCAGCGCGCCTATGGGCAGGAGCCGCAGTGCATCCTCACCATGCCGCTTCTCGAAGGGCTCGACGGCAGGGAGAAGATGTCGAAGTCGCTCGGCAACTACGTCGGCATCACCGAGCCGCCGCAGGAGATGTTCGGCAAGCTGATGTCGATCTCCGACACGCTCATGTGGCGCTACTTCGAGCTGCTGTCGTTCCAGCCGATGTCGACCCTCGAAGCCTGGAGAAACGAAGTCGGGCAGGGCGCCAATCCCCGCGACGTGAAAGTGCGCCTCGCCAAGGAGATCGTCGCGCGCTTCCATGGGCAGCCGGCGGCCGACGCGGCCGAAGCCGACTTCGAGCAGCGCTTCCGCCACGGCGTGCTGCCCGAGAACATGCCGGAAGTCACCGTGCAGGCGCCCGCCGAGGGCCTCGGCGTGGCGCAGCTCCTCAAGCTCGCGCAGCTTGTGCCCAGCACGTCGGAGGCGCAGCGCGCGATCGAGCAGGGCGGCGTGAAGATCGACGGCGAGCGCGTTGCCGACCGCGCGCTGCGACTGCGCCCGGGCACCACCGTCACCGTGCAGGTCGGCAAGCGCAAGTTCGCGCGCGTGCGTCTTGCGTAGCGAGCCGCAGGACAGCGCCCTCGCCGCAGGCCTGCGCGCGTTGGAGGAGCGCGATTTCGAAGCCGCGGAAATGGCCTTGCGCGAGCTGGTGGGGCGCCAGCCTTCGCACCACGGGGCATGGCACGCGCTGGCGTGGACCTACCTGCAGTCGGGCCGCGGCGAGCTCGCGCTCGAGGCGGCGCGCCATGCCTTCGAGGCGAGCCGCAGCAACCTCGACTACCTGAACACGCTCGGCGTCGCCTATGGCGAAACCGGCGCCCAGCAGGAGGCGGAAGCCTGCTTTCGCAAGGCGCTCAAGCGCCGCCCGGTCTTCCTGCACGCCATCATCAACCTCGCCAAGTCGCTCGAGAAGCAGGAGCGGGCGGCGGAGGCCATACCGCTTTTCGAGCGCGCGCTTGCGCTCGAGCCGGGCTTTCCGCGCCTCGCCACCAACCTGGCGCGGCTCTATTGCCAGCGCGGCGATGCGGCACGCGCGCGCGCCCTGCTGGAGCGCGCCGCGCCGGCGGCGGCGGACGCGGAAACCGTGGCGATGGCCCAGGCCGAATGCGACCTCGAGCTCGACGGTCCGGACGCCGCCATCGCGCGGCTCGCCTCGGCGGTGGAGGGCAACCCCCACTGGAGCGTGGCGCGCTATGCGCTGGCGCACGCGCTTCTCGCCAATGGCCGATGGCGCGATGGCTGGCGGCACTACCAGGCCCGCCACGAGCTGCACGGCACCCGGGCCTCCTCCCTAAGGCCAGACGGCGAACGCATCGTCCTGCGCGGCGAGCAGGGGCTCGGCGACGTGCTCTTCTTTCTTCGTTTCGCGCCGCTGCTGCAAGCGCGGGGCGCCCGCCTGGCGCTCGCCTGCGAAGAGAAGCTGCAGCCGCTGATCGCCCTCGAGAAGGCGGGGGAGGACCCTTCCGCGGTATGGCTCGGCGACCTGCCGCACCTTCTCCAGTGCGATGAAACGCCGCCCGCCTGGCCGCTGGTGGCAAGCGAGGCAAGTCGCGCCGAGGCGCGCAACCGGCTGGCCGCCCTCGGCCCGGGCCCTTATCTCGCGGTGACATGGCGGGCCGGCACGGACGCGGTGCGGCTCAGGGAATTCGGCGCCGAGCGCATGTCGCTCTCGAAGGCGATAGCGCCGGCGCAGCTCGGCACGGCGCTGCGCGGCTGGCCCGGCACCGTGATCGCGCTGCAGCGGGGCGCCCGTTCCGGCGAAGCGGCGCAGTTCGCCGCGGGTCTGGGCCGCGCCTTCCACGACCTTTCGGCGCTGGGCGACGACCTGCCGGCTCTTCTCGGCGTACTGGCGGAGATCGACGAGTATGTCGGCGTGAGCAACACCAACATCCATCTTCTGGCCGGCCTGGGGCGCACCGCGCGCGTGCTGGTGCCGTATCCGGCGGAATGGCGCTGGCTGCGCCGCGAGGGACGCTCGCCCTGGTTTCCGGGCTTCCCGGTCTACCGGCAGTCCGTGTCGCGCGACTGGGGCGCGGCCGTCGAACAAATGGGAAAGGACCTGAGCCGTGTATGAGGTCTATGCGCTGAAGTACGCGCACCACGCGCGCCGTGCGGCGGAGAACTTCATCGGCGGCGACCCCCATGACGGGCCGATGCCGCTCGATTACTTCGTGTGGCTGATCCGCGGCGAGGGGCGCGAGATCGTGGTCGACACCGGGTTCTCTTCCGCCGTCGCTGCCCGGCGCGGGCGCCTGCACCTGCGCTGTCCCGCGCGCAGCCTCGGTCTCCTCGGCGTCGATGCCGCCGCGGTGAAGGACGTGGTGGTCACGCACCTGCACTATGACCACGTCGGCAATTTCGACCTCTTCCCGGCCGCGACGCTGCACCTGCAGGAGCTGGAGATGCGCTACGCCACCGGCCGCTACATGTGCAGCGAATGCTTCCGCGGGGCATTCGACGTCGAGGACGTCACCGGCATGGTGCGGCGCGTGTACGAGGGCCGGGTGCGCTTCCACGACGGCGATACGCAGCTCTTCCCGGGGATCTCGCTGCACCTGATCGGCGGACACACGATGGGCCTGCAGGTGGTGCGCGTGGCTACGCGGCGCGGCTGGCTGGTGCTCGCCTCCGACGCGAGCCACTTCTACGCCAACATGGACGAGGTGCGCCCCTTTCCGATCGTGTGGTCGGTGGCCGACATGGTCGACGGCTATGGCCGCATGCAGGCGCTAGCCGCGTCGCCGCAGCACATCATTCCCGGCCACGACCCGCTGGTGCTCGAGCGCTATCCGGCGCCCGACGGCTCCCTGCAAGGGGTTGTAGCGCGCTTGGACTAGTCCTAACATCGCGCGCCTAGGAGGAAAGAAATGCTTACCAGGCTTTTCACCATCGGCGCCGTCGCCGCCGCGATCGCGCTTCCGGCGCAGGCGCAGCAGGCGGGCTCGGGCGGCGCGAAGCAGCTCAAGATGCAGTCGACCTGGCCGGCCAGCCTCACCCTGCAGGACAACTTCCGCTTCTTTGCCGAGCGCGTCGACAAGCTGACGTCGAGCCAGCTGAAGATCGACGCCATGGCGGCGGGGCAGGTGGTCCCGGCGTTCGAGGTGCTCGATGCCACCCACAAGAAGGTGATCGACGGCGCGCACGCCGTTTCCTACTACTGGGTCGGTAAGAACAAGGCGGCCACCCTCTTCTCGTCGACCCCGGCCGGCCCGTTCGGCATGGACCAGATCGACTTCATGGGCTGGCTGTACGAAGGCGGCGGCCTCGACCTCTGGTGGGAGTTCTACCAGAAGGAGCTGAAGCTCAACGTGCTCGCCTTCCCGATCCTGCCGTCCTCCCCGCAGGCGTTCGGCTGGTTCAAGCGGCCGATCAAGAACCTCGCCGACTTCAAGGGCATGAAGTGCCGCCAGACGGGCATCGTGGCGGAGATCTTCCAGCGCATGGGCATGACCACGGTCAACATGCCCGGCGGCGAGATCATCCCCTCCGCGCAGCGCGGCGTGATCGACTGCGCCGAGTGGGTGGGCGGCGTCGAGGACCTGCGCCTCGGCCTGCCGCAGGTGTGGAAGTACCACTACGTGCCGGGCATGCACGAGCCGAGCGTCGTCGGCGAGCTCATGATCAACACCGAGGTGTGGAAGGGCCTTTCCGCGCAGCAGCAGGAGGCGGTGCGCTCGGCCACGACGGAGACGTTCCTGCGCTGGTGGGCGCGCTGGCAGAAGCAGAACGCCGACGCCATCGAGGAAATGCGTACCAAGCACGGCACGCAGATCCTGCGCACGCCGCCCGACATCCTGATCGCCTTCCTCAAGGCCTGGGACCAGATGGCGGCGGAGGAGTCGGCCAAGAACGCGTTCTTCAAGCGGGTGCTCGACTCGCAGCGCGACTATGCCTCGAAGGTCGTGCCGGCCAAGCGGTTCTACGCGCCGCCCTATTCGTTCGCCGCGAACCACTACTGGCCGGAGAAAACGCCGGCCAAGGCCCCGGCCAAGAAGGACGGTAGCAAGTAAGCCGTAAGATTTCACCAAAAGGGGGCGTCCGCGGGGCGCCCCTTTCTCTTTTGGTTTGACCGATCTACGAAGGTCCGTGTAGTCTGGCCCCCGCCTAGCGAAACCCCTTTAGAGGAGGAGGATAGCCATGAGGCCGTTCGTCAAACCCCTGCTCGCTGCCGCGGCGTTCGCCGCATTTGGCGCGGCGCAGGCGCAGCAGAGCGTCAGTCTCAAGATGCAGGCCACCTGGCCGGCGAGCCTGACGCTGTACGAGAACTTCACCTACTTCGTAGAACGGGTCGGCAAGATATCCAACGGCACGATCAAGATCGACGCCATGCCGGCAGGGCAGGTCGTGCCGGCGTTCGAGGTGCTCGACGCCACGCACAAGAAGGTGCTGGACGGCGCTCACGCCTGGTCCGGCTACTGGGTCGGCAAGAACAAGGCCGCCATCCTGTGCACCGGCGGTCCCGGCGGCACGTTCGGCATGGACATGATCGACGCCATCGGCTGGATGCACCACGGCGGCGGCATCGAACTGTGCAACGAGCTGTTCCAGAAGGAGCTGAAGCTCAATGTGCACTGGATCCCGATCCTGCCGTCCGGTCCGCAGGCCTTCGGCTGGTTTAAGCGCCCGGTGAAGAACCTGGCGGACTTCAAGGGGATGAAGTGCCGCCAGACGGGTCTCGCCGCCGAGATCTGGCAGAGAATGGGCATGACCACAGTCAACATGCCCGGTGGCGAGATCATCCCGTCTGCGCAGCGCGGCGTCATCGACTGCGCCGAGTGGGTCGGCGGCGTCGAGGACCTGCGCCTCGGCTTTCACAACGTCTGGAAGTACCACTACACGCCGGGCATGCACGAGAACGTGACGATCGGCGAGGTGGTGTTCAACATGGACGTCTGGAAGGCGATGTCCTCGCACCAGCAGGAGATGATCAAGAGCGCGGCCAACGAGGCGTTCCTGATCTGGTGGGCCAAGTGGCAGAAGCAGAACGCCGAGGCGCTGGTCGAGCTGCAGACCAAGCACGGCGTGCGCATCCTGCGCACCCCGCCGGACATCCTGACCGAGTTCCTGAAGACCTGGGACATCGTCGCATCGGAAGAGGCGGCCAAGAGCCCGTTCTTCAAGAAGACGCACGATTCGCAGCGCCAGTATGCATCGGTGGTGGTGCCGGCGAAGCGCTTCTACTTCCCGCCGTACTCCTTCGCCGCGAACTACTACTGGCCGGAGGGCGCCGCGAAGGGAGCGTCGAAGGCCGACGCGAAGAAGAAGTAGCTGCGAGGCGCGACAAAAGGGCGATGAAAATCGCCCTTTTTTTTGCCTGTCCAGGGAGAGTAGCGCGAGATGGCTGAACCGACGACCGGGCTGATCCGGACAGTCCGCATCATCGACCGATTCACCGACGTCACCGGCACGTGGGTGGCCTGGCTGAACGTGCCCATGGTGCTCGCCGTCAGCTACGAGGTGGCCATGCGCTACCTGTTCAACGCGCCGACCATCTGGTCGTTCGACGTCACCTACATGCTCTACGGCACGGTCTTCATGCTCGGCGCCGCCTACGCGCTGCTGAAGGGCGCCCACATCCGCACCGATTTCTTCTTCGAGCGCTGGTCGATCCGCACCAAGGGGATGATCGACTCGATCTCCTACATCGTGTTCTTCTTTCCGTCGATCTTCGTATTCCTGGTCGTCAGCTGGAACGAGGGCTGGTACGCGTTCCAGATCGGCGAGACGTCGGAGCAGACGCCGTGGCGGCCGATCCTGTGGCCGTTCAAGATGGTGGTGCCGCTCGCCTGCCTGCTGCTGCTCATCCAGGGCGTGTCGGAGACCATCAAGAGCGTCTTCGCCGCGCGCACCGGCATCGAGCTCGACCACAAGGAAAAGATCGAGGTATGACCGGACTCGCCTTCCTCGGCCTGGTGATGCTGATCGTGATGCTCGGCGCGATCTTCCTCGGCGTGCCGATCAGCTTCACGCTGCTGTTCCTCGCGCTGACCTTCGGCTACTTCGGCCTGGGCCACGTGGTGTTCGAC
>DASSPL010000427.1:0-4865 GCA_035699685.1 Burkholderiales bacterium
TAAAGAGCTGGTTGCGGGGAGAGGATTTGAACCTCTGACCTTCGGGTTATGAGCCCGACGAGCTGCCAGACTGCTCCACCCCGCGCCCGAAGAGACAAAGATTCTAGCGGGCGCTGCAACATCGTGTCAACGAAATTCGACTCGCGCGGCTGATTTTTTTCTTGTTCCTCCCGGGTTTTGCCGGGCTGGCCGCGGCTTCGAGGGTCATTCTGACCGCGACCCACCCCGGAAGTTGCCCGGGGCGCGAATTCTAATCCGGTTTTCAGTCCGCGGTGGCGCCGCTTGCGCGGATTACGCGCTCCCACTTGGCCGATTCCGCGCGGATCCAGCGCTGGAACTCCGCCGGCGAGCTCGCCGCTACGTCGAAGCCCTGCCTTCCCAGCAGGTCTCGAGCGTCGGCCGCGCGCATCCCCTTGACGGTCTCCGCGCCCAGGCGCGAAAGCACCTCAGGCGGCAGCCCGGCCGGCGCTAGCAGCCCGATCCAGGCGAGCGACTCGAGCTGCGGCAGCCCGAGCTCGGCGACGCTCGGCACGTCGGGCACGAGCTCGCTCCTCTTCAGCGCAGTCACGGCGAGTGCCTTCATCTTTCCCGCCTTCACATGCGGCAGCACGCCCGGAATGATGGCGAACATGGTGTGGATGTTGCCCGCCAGCATGTCGGTCACCGCGGGCGGAAAGCCGCGATAGGGAATGTGCACCGCGAAGATCTTCGCCTCGCTCTTCAGGAGCTCCATCGTCAGATGCGACGCGCTGCCGCTGCCGACCGAGCCGTAGGAAAGCCGTCCGGGGTTGGCGCGCGCGTAGTCGAGGAAACCCTTGAAGCTGTCGAGCCTGAGCTCGGGCAGCACCACCAGCATCTGCGGCGCCGACGCGAGCAGCGACACCGGAACGAGATCCCTGTCCGCGTCGTACGGCAGACCGCGGTAGAGGTACTTGTTGATCGCCACCGGGCCGTTGATGCCGACGAACAGCGTATGCCCGTCGGCCGGCGCCTTCGCCACCAGTTCAGCCGCGATATTGCCGCCGGCGCCGGCCCGGTTCTCGACGACGACCGGCTGCCCGAAGGCCTCCTGCAGCTTCGTCGCGAGCGTGCGGCCGACGATGTCGGGCGTCGATCCCGGCGGCGTCGGCACGATCAGCCGCACCGGGCGCGACGGATAGGCCTGCGCAGCCACCGTGGTCGAGAGAACGAGCAACAGCAAAGCGGTCCAGCGCATCAGATCTTCTCCGTTTCTCCGCCGCGCGGCTGCCATACCAGCAGGCGCCTTTCCGCGAGGGTCACCATCCAGTCGAGAAGCAGCGCGAATGCCGTCAGCACCAGGATGCCGGCGAACACCGAGTTGATGTCGAAGGTGCCCTCGGCCTGCAGGATCAGGTAGCCGACGCCGCGCGAAGAGCCGAGGTACTCGCCGACCACGGCGCCGACGAACGCCAGGCCGACCGAGTTGTGCAGGCTGGCGAACACCCAGCTCATGGCGCTCGGCACGTAGACGTGGCGCAGGAGCTGCCGGTCGCTCGCGCCGAGGATGCGGGCATTGGCGAGCACGGTGTGGCTCACCTCGCGCACGCCCTGGTAGACGTTGAAGAAGACGATGAAGAACACGAGCGTGACGCCGAGCGCCACCTTCGAGGCGATGTCGAGGCCGAACCAGACGCCGAAGATCGGCGCGAGGATCACGCGCGGCATCGAGTTCAGCGCTTTGATGTAGGGATCGAGCAGCGCCGAGGCCGTTGGGCTGAGCGCGAGCCACAGGCCCATGACCAGGCCGAGCACCGTGCCGATGAGGAACGCGAGCGCCGTCTCCACCAGGGTGACCCACAGGTGCGGATAGATCGACCCGGACGTGAACCAGACCCAGATGCGCTCCAGCACCTTGAGCGGCTCGCCGAAGAAGAACGCCGCCTTGTGCGGATCGTCGAAGTAGATCGGCGGCAGCAGCGTCGGGCTCGTCGCCACGTACCAGGCGAGCAGCACGCCCGCGAACAGCGCGAGCTGCCAGAACCGCAGCCACCTACTGCTTCTGCTGGGCATAGCTCTTCAGCACCTCCGCTTTCATGGCGTGCCAGATCTGCGTGTGAAGCTCGATGAAGCGCGGCGTGAGGCGGATCTCCGCCACGTCGCGGGGCCGCGGCAGGTCGATGGCGAACTCGCCGATCGGGTGCGATTCCGGCCCCGCGGAGAGCACCACCACGCGGTCCGACAGCGAGATGGCTTCCTCCAGGTCGTGCGTGATGAACACCACCGACTTGCGGTTCGCCGACCAGAGCTCGAGCAGCTCGTTCTCCATCAGCTGGCGCGTCTGGATGTCGAGGGCGGAGAACGGCTCGTCCATCAGGATGATCTGCGGATCGAGTATCAGCGTTTGCGCGAGCGCGACGCGCTTTCGCATGCCGCCCGACAGCTGGTGCGGGTAGCGGCCGCCGAAGCCGCGCAGCCCGACGCGCTGCAGCCACGCCTCGGCCTGCACCTTGGCTTCGGCTTCCGGCACCCCCCGGAACTCCAGGCCCGCCGTCACGTTCTGCAGCGCGGTACGCCACGGCATCAGCGCTTCGGTCTGGAAGAGGTAGCCGGCCTTGCGGTTGAGCCCCGAGAGGCGCTCGCCGAACACGCGTACCTCGCCGGCGGAAGGCGGCAGCAGGCCGACCGCCACGTTGAGGAGCGTGGACTTGCCGCAGCCGGTCGGCCCCACCACCGAGACGAACTCGCCGGCCGCGACGCGCAGCGTGGTGTCGCGAACGGCGGTGTAGCGCGCGCCGTCCTGGCCTACGAACGTGACGCGGATGTCCTCAAGCGCGAGGGCTGGCGCCTCTCCCGCCATTACTTCTTGGTGCCGAGCTTCTGGTGCGCCTTTTTCACGAACTCGTTGGTGTACGTTTGCGCGAGGTTGATCTCCGCCGGCTTGATGTTCGGGTTGAAGGAGGCGAGCGCCTTCATCGTGGTCTTGGCGCCGGCTTCGCTGAAATAGCCGTCCTTCGAGTAGGCGGTCTTCACGTTGTTGTAGGCGAAGAGGTACAGGGCCTTGTCGCCCAGCAGGTACTCCTCGGGCACCGTGGAGAGGATCTGCTGCGGCGAGGCCTCCTGCATCCACACCAGCGCACGTAGCGTGGCGTTGGTGAGCGCCTGGACGGTATTCGGGTTCTTGCGCACGAACTCGAGCGGCGCGTAGAGGCTCGCCGCCGGCATCGGGCCGCCGAAGAGCTTGGCCGTGCCTTCGGGGGTGCGCGTCTCCGCGATCACCTTCACCTTGCCGCTCTTCTCCAGCATCGTCACCGCCGGGTCGGTCTGCGAGATGACGTCCACCCTGCCCTGGTCGATCGCGGCGATCACGGTGGCGCCGCCGGTGCCGATGCCGACGATCGCCACGTCGGTCGGCTTGAGCCCGCCCTGCGCCAGCAGGTAGTTGGCCACCATGTTGGTGCTGGAGCCCGGCGCGCTCACGCCGATCTTCAGGCCCTTCAGGTCCTTCGGCGAGCGGTACTTGTCGGCGAGCTTGCTCGAGATGGCCACGGTGATCTGCGGCGCGGCGCCCGTGAGCACGAAAGCCTGGAAGTTCTGCTTGCGCGACTGCATGTTGATCGTGTGCTCGTACGCGCCGGCGACCACGTCGGCGCTGCCGCCGACCACCGCCTCCAGCGAGCGCGTGCCGCCGGCGAAGTCGCTGATGCGCACGTTCAGCCCTTCGTCCTTGAAGTAGCCGAGCCGCTCGGTGATGGTGAGCGGCAGGTAGTAGAGCGCGACCTTGCCGCCGACGGCGATATGCACGTCGCGCTTCTCGATCTGGGCCTGGGCGAGCGGCGCAACAGCGAGCGCCGCGATGATGAACAGTCTTTTCATTGATCCTCCTCGGGGCGGGAATGTACTAGATTTCGCGCCGCTCCAGCAGCGCCTGCGAGATGGTGCCGGCGTCGACGTATTCCAGCTCGCCGCCGAGCGGAACGCCGCGGGCGATGCGGGTCACCCTGATGCCGCGCGCGCGCAGCATCTCGGCGATGTAGTGCGCCGTGGCCTCGCCTTCGTTGGTGAAGTTGGTGGCGAGGATCACCTCGCGCACCTCGCCCTCGCCCGCGCGCGCCTGCAGGCGGTCGAGGCCGATGTCGCGCGGACCGACGCCGTCGAGCGGCGAGAGCCGGCCCATCAGGACGAAATACATCCCGGAATAGGAAAGCGTCTGCTCGACCATCGATAGGTCCGCCGGGGTTTCGACCACGCACAGCAGGGAGGGATCGCGGCGCGGCGAGCGGCACAGCGCGCACATCTCTTCCTCGGTGAAGTTGTTGCACTTGGTGCAGCGCTGCACGGTGGCGAGCGCCTGGCCGAGCGCCTGCGCCAGCTGCTCGGCGCCGGAGCGGTCGTGCTGCAGCAGATGGTAGGCCATGCGCTGCGCGGAGCGCGGCCCGACGCCGGGCAGCACGCGCAACGCTTCGATGAGGCGCTCGAGCCCCTTGGCGGAGGGGACGCTCTTAGTGGTCAAACGTCAGGTTCAGAACGGCAGCTTGAAGCCCGCGGGCAGGCCGAGGCCAGCCATCATCCCGCTCGTCTTCTCGGCGATGGTGGACTCGACCTTGCGCGCGGCGTCGTTGAACGCGGCGGCGACCAGGTCCTCGAGCATCTCGCGGTCGTCGCCCACCAGCGAAGGATCGATGGTGACGCGCTTCACCTCGTGCTTGCAGGTCATCTGCACCTTCACCATGCCGGCGCCCGACTGGCCCTCGACCTCGAGCGTGCCGAGCTGCTCCTGCATGCGCTTCATGTTCTCCTGCATCATCTGCGCCTGCTTCATCAGCTGCCCGATATTGCCTTTCATGAGCGCCTCATTTTCCTTCCTGCTTGATAGTCGAGTCGACGACCTTGGCGTCGAACAGGTT